>NZ_DJDT01000189.1 GCF_002432345.1 Pedobacter sp. UBA5917 | reverse complement strand
AGCCGCAGCAGCCTTACCTTTGGTTTTTATTACCGCCTGGGAAGGTTTGGTAGACCGTGCCAAAGTTGATGCGCATAAAACTGTTTTTGTACAGGCAGGTGCAGGAGGTGTTGGGCATATGGCTATCCAGATTGCTAAAGCATTTGGCGCAACCGTTTATGCTACCGCACGCGCCGAAGATTATGATCTGATACGCCGTTATGGTGCCACACCGATTGGCTTCGAAGAAATGCATTCGGGCGCCTATCTGGATACCTACACCAATGGAGCAGGTTTTGATATCGCATTCGATACCCTGGGCGGAACTTTCCTCGATGCCGCTTTTAAAGCGGTAAAAACCTATACCGGCCATGTGGTTACCTCTTTAGGCTGGGGTTCGCATTCATTGGCGCCACTTTCGTTTAAAGGCGCAACTTATTCAGGGGTATTTACCCTGCTGCCATTACTTACCGGTAAAGGAAAGATCCATCACGGAGAAATTCTTACTGAGGCTGCTGCATTGGCCGAAAGCGGAAAACTGCAGGTACGCCTGGATCCTTCACACTATACTTTCGGCGAGGTAAACGAGGCACATTCGGTTGTGAGAGAAGGCCGGGCAAAGGGAAAAGTGGTGATCCACATCAAATAAACAGGAGATCCTGTTGGTTAAACCTACAGGATCTTTTTTTATTGATCATTAATGAAATGCTTATAGCGACCATACTGCAAGTTCGTATCCATCCGGATCGAGGAACTGGAAACGGCGCCCACCGGGAAAATCGAATATTTCCTTTGTGATAATCCCACCTGCTGCAATTACGTTTTCTAAGCTCTGTTCCAGATCCGCTGAGTACAATACCACCAAAATACTCCCCTTTAGCGGTTCGCCCGTTGTAAATCCTCCATCTACATAATCTCCTTCGAAAGAAGTATAATCAGGTCCGTAATCGGTAAAACTCCATCCAAAGGCCTGAATATAAAATGCCTTGGCTTTTTGGGTATCGCTTGACAGGAATTCGAGGTATTGTACCTGTTGGTGTTTCAGTTTCTGGTGTGGTGTAGTATTGCTCATCTTTTTTTTGATAAAAATACCGATAAACATCATTATCCCATTGGGAAAAAACAAAATCAGGTTTTGAATGACACTACATCTTTAAATTATTCAACATGTAAACTCGGGTGAGCTAAGGTGGCCGTAAAAAATAAAAAACAGCGCTAATAATTCACCACCTTGGTCACCTAAGAACAACTTAGCTGTTAAGCCATCGCAATCTTACTTCAAATCCCTTATCCATGAATACTGAGCAAACCTTGCTCCTGATTTCTTTTCCATTAATTTAAGTACTGATCAAACTGTTTGTGGTACGAATAGCACTGTTGGTGCCAAATATTTTTTGGAAAGAACTATATCGCCTAATATTGTATCATCAATTAGCATATTTACCGTACCAGACTGGCAGATTAAAGGTTGATAAGGAAAGCAAAAAATATAAAACATGGGACAACTGAGAAAACACTGGCGACAGCTATTAACGATATTTCTGATATATACGGTTTGGTGTGTAATTGCCTTTCTGTTCCTTGTTGCCCTTCAGGGATTGCCCACTACCCTTTCGCAGTTTGGTGCAGGTAACAGACTTTACATCAATTTTGTACATTCCATCATCAAGGATACCATTGTTTATTATATCCTGATCTATCATCTGGCCATACCAGTGGTAAAAAGCAGGATCTGGAAAAAGCCACTGCTAAAATGTATTTTGTTTTTTGTGCTGCTTACAGGTTATGAATATCTCTATAATTTCCACCTTTCAGATCCCGGCAAAAACGGCATGCCTTCGCTGCGTATTTTTATTATTTCTGCCATCTGTCTTGATATTATAATGGTACTGGTTTCTGTCTATGCTGCTACCTTAATCAATGCAAACGAGCTGCACCAGCGTAGGGAGAAACTGGAAAAGCAAAAGCTAAAGGCCGAATTATCTGCGATAAAATACCAGATCAACCCACATTTTCTTTTCAACTCACTGAGTTTTATTTACACCAAAACGGTGATAACAAGTCCGGAAGCAGCAAATGCCGTACATCTCCTTTCCGAAATTATGAGTTATGCCCTTGATGAATGGGACGAACTTGGTACGGTACCGCTTTCGCTTGAGGTAGAGCAGCTGAAAAGGATTATAGAGATGAACCAGATCCGTTTCAGCCACCAGTTAAACATCAGGTATATTGAACAGATAGAAGACAGTGTTGCGCATGTGCCCATCCTATCATTGGTAACACTGGTTGAAAATGCCTTTAAACATGGCGATATGGACGATGCGCAAAATCAAATGACCGTGGAACTCCGGGCAAACAGCAGCAGTATCTATTTCAGGGTGAGCAATAAAAAGAAAAAGGGGCCAAAAGAGCCTTCAAAGGGAATTGGGCTGGGCAATGTTCGGCAACGTCTGGAGTTGATGTATGGGATAAAACACGCTTTCAACATTAAAGAGGACGAAAATTTTTATATGAACGAAATCAAGATTAAACTTTAAACATCATGATGAACTGTATTATAATCGATGATGAGGCGCATGCAATAGAGCTGCTTACCCTCCACATTGCACAGACTCCATTTTTAAAACTGACAGGCAGTGCCACCCGCACAAAAGATGCGCTGCAGTTGTTAAATTCGGCACAGGTGGATCTTGTTTTTCTGGATATCCAGATGCCAGAAATGACGGGGATTGAGTTTTTACAGGTGCTGAACGGCAGGTACAGGGTAATCCTAACAACGGCATTCAGGGAATATGCCATAGAGGGTTTCGAACATCAGGTTGTAGATTATCTTTTGAAACCGATTTTCTTTCCACGGTTCCTGATTGCCGCACAAAGGGCATTTGAACTGCATCAAACCGCCAGGGATAATGCCGATGATTTTATCCTGGTTAAAAGCGGATACAAAGGCAAGCTGGTAAAAATCAAAATCGAAGATATTTTATATATCGAGGGAAAGGGAAAATACATTACTTTTTATACCCTCGAGGGTGATCCGGTAACCTCGCAGGTTAATTTGGGGAATATAGAGGAAAAACTCTCGGGCGACCGTTTTATGCGCATACATAAATCTTTTATTATCGCCCTTCCTTTCCTGGTCATGATACATGGCAATACGGTACAGCTTGGGCCATCATTGTTACAGGTGCCCATTGGCCAAACCTACCGCGAGCGCTTTATGCTGCAAATGAAGGATAAAGTGGTTACCAATAAAGAAAAAGAAGGTACTGAAGAACCTCCCGAATAAAACAGAAAACAATAAACAATCCATTAATAATTTAAAAAAAATGAAAAAATCACCATTAATCAAAACAGTAGCAGCAATTTTAATGATCACACTGGCATCGGCCTGTGCAACGCCCTATTTTGGCAAAACCTACACCGCTACACAAAATGTAGACGTTTACCTGGATGCGAAAGATGTAAAAAAAACATATGAGGTAATGGGTACTTCGGATGTAGACCAGGGTTTCTCTTCACTGGATAAATTGCAGCAGAAAGTAATCGAACTGGGTAAAACCAAAGGCGCAGACGGTGTAATCATGAAACTGGATGAAGAAGTAACCGGTAGCACAAAAAATGATTTTGGCACGGTAGGTACAGGCAAAAAGAACAACACCTATTCCGGCAGTTCGATCACCACAAATACCAAAGTAAAAAAAGTGAAAGCTACTTTTATCAAATACAGATAAAAAAATCCTGCAGCATTCCCCTTAACGGGCACCCCATCTGCTGTTCCCATCTCCAACCCCAGGGTTTTAGCCACCAAAAATTTTCAGGCGCATTTTAATGCCTTTAACAATTTGTTAAGGAGCGGGCATCGCTATGTTCATTTTTATAGGGGTTGGGGATGAAATTTTAAACAGAAATCCTTTTAAGGGTATCCTGATATCTACTTATAAAGCATACAACATGAAACCAAAAATAGAAATCGCACTGTTACTGGCCTTATGGATGTTCATCACCATGACGCTTACAGCCAGGGCACAATCGTACAAGCTCCCCGGAAATCCTGCACTCGTATCGGGTACAAAAGAACTGCAAAAACTTATCGATGCCGACGGCGGAGACCATAAATACCAGGTGGAGGATTATTTTAGCAGGCCGAAATTATCGGAGTTCGACCTCTCCCCAAGTGGCCGTTACCTCTCTTTCAAAGAACGCGATAACCAGGGCCGGAGCCATGTAATGATCAAAGAAATGGCCACTGGAAAAATCACCCGTGCCATCGAAGAAAAGCAAGAGGTAATTTTTGGTTATGGCTGGGCTACAGACGACAGGTTATTATACCTGATGGACAGGAGCGGAAACGAAAATTACCATTTATACGCCATTAACCGCGATGGCACCAACGACCGCGATCTTACGCCTTATGAAGGTATAAAGGCAAGCATATTGAAGCGTCTTCCGGAGCAGAAAGAATCGCTCATTATATCAATGAATAAAGACAATAAAAAGTATTTCGAGCCATACAAGATAGATATCAATAGTGGCGAAATGCTCAAATTATACGAAGTTGGAGATCATGAAGATCCTATTGATAAATATGATTTTGATAATGATGGCGACCTGAGGGGTTTCACAAAAATCCACAATGATAAAGAAATGCAATATTATTACAGGTCAAAAGGCAGTACAGGATACCGCATGGTGCACACGATGAACTGGTATGAAAAATTTACCATTTTATCATTTAACTATGCTTCAAAAAACCCTGATGATGCCTACATCCTGACCAACATAGGATCAGATAAAGCCAGTATTGTTTTATATGACCTGCGGAGGAAAAAAATCCTGAAAAAAGTATTTTCAGACCGGGATTATGATGCTTCGCAAATATCGCTATCCACAAAAAGAAACTGGGAAATCGACTACTTAGCGTATAATGGAGAGAAGCGGATCATAAAACCTGTAAGCAGATTTTTAAAAACCATTTATAAAAACCTTCAGGCACAGTTTAATGGTTACCAGTTCGAGTTTACGAGCTGTACAGATGATGAAAAGCAATATCTGGTAAAGGTAAGCAGCGACCGGCAATACGGCCGGTTTTACCGTTATGATACCGGAACCGGAAAAACGACGCTTATTAGCGACCTTATGCCCCAGCTTAAAGAACAGGATATGGCAGTGATGCAACCGATTACCTTCACTTCAAGGGATGGTTTAAAGCTTCATGGATACATTACCCTGCCGAAAGAGGCCATTAACGGGGCAAAAGTGCCCATGATTGTTAACCCGCATGGTGGCCCCCAGGGTGCGCGCGATTTATGGGACTTTAATAAGGAAGCCCAGTTATTTGCCAGCCGGGGTTATGCGACATTGCAGATCAATTTCCGGATTTCGGACGGCTATGGTGTGGAATTTTACCGTGCCGGGTTTAAACAGACGGGCAGAAAAATAATGGACGACCTTGAAGATGGCATTCGTTATGCCATATCCAAAGGCTGGGCAGATCCCCAAAGGATTGGAATTTACGGTGGAAGCCATGGCGGTTACGCTACCTTAATGGGGCTGATCAAAACACCCGATCTTTATAAAGTTGGGGTAGATTATGTGGGTATTTCGAGTATTTATACATTTTTTGATGCTTTCCCTGAATATTGGAAACCATTGATTGCGATGTTGAAAGATGTATGGTACGACCTTGATGACCTGAAGGAAGCAAAAATAGCAAAAGATGTTTCTCCGATATTTCATGTCGATAAAATCAAAGCGCCGTTATTTGTGGTTCAGGGCGGCAATGATCCAAGGGTAAATATCCTCGAATCCGATCAGCTCGTAGAAGCACTGCGCAAAAAAGGTGTAGATGTTCCCTACATGGTTAAATACGATGAAGGCCATGGCTTTTTGCGGGAGGAAAACCAGATTATGTTTTATAAAGCAATGATCGGTTTTTTCAAACAGCACCTTTAACAGGCGCCCATCATATTTATTCATCTAAAATAGATCCGGAAAACCCACCGGATCTATAGTGCTAAGGGCAGCCTATACTCTTTTCTTCTTCCTATTTCTTTAGTCCAATCAATCTCCAAAAGTTAAATGGCTGTTTCTTATTTTGACTCTTCTGCTCGCCATACAGTTTGTTTAATTCTAAATAAGATTTAATTTCTACCTTTTGCCTGTTTGTAACCACCGTTCCATAACGGCCAGCAACATTTGAGTTTATCTTTTCAAATTTGCCCAACGAGATCATTTTTTCATTTATCCTTGCCCCATCTGCATAATCTTCAAAAATATCAACCGGTATTGGTTGATACTTAGGGGTAGACTTAATAAAATCCATAAAAAAATATGGATCTAAGTCTCCAAATTCAAGTCCAAAAACAAGCGGAACCTCTATAAACTGACCTGTTCCAACATTTTTAAAAGCACAATGAAATCCGTGAAGATAATAGTGCCAATCTCCCATTTCTCCACTCTGCTGCTCTTCTCCCTTAAGACTGTTAAATGTTTCCAATGGAAAATCTCTGTTTAATACCAGGTCAAGCTGGTCTACCAATTTAAAGATCAATTCCTCCCCCAATTGTCGGTAGTCTTTTGCGCATTGTTCAAAAAAACTTTGATTTCCTTCAATTTCCTGATCAGTAATGAGTTTCGCAATGTGGATTTCGGGTTCAACTGTATCTATCCCAATCTGAAATCCTAAAAGATTATCTTTTAAATTTTGTCCTACTGTTTTTCTTTTACTTTGAACACTTTTTTCAAAAACAAGTTTCAACTTCCGTTCACGCGGGATTGATCTGATGGCTTCAATTGCCGGAATCTGATCGATTGAACCTATATTAATAATGTCTGTTGTTCTTTTCAATGATAGCTCGTTCTAAAATGCCCTATAATACTCAAATATACAAACTATCGAAAATGGATGCTTCAATTTTATTACTTAAAGTCGTGTTATAATCGGGGGTTGCCAATCCCATAATATAAAAAAATAATCGACTTAAAAAACAGTATTAAAACGGTTTTTTCTACCCCAATCAGGCTCTATCTTTAGGTCACGTATTATAAATCAACACAATAAGTAATCCCGATCTACTGTGAGCTATATCATTTATACTACCCATACTGCCATTTATTACTGCGATCCCGAAAACCCTTTGCTGTAAATGTAAAGACACAGTATCTATTTTAAATGAACCATCCAAATTGACTAAACAAAAACACAATAACTATGGACCATCTAAATCAATCGCCTAAATGCTGCTGTAATACAGCAGAAAAACAGGCAGGTGCACCGCCTCCGCCACCAACCAAAGCAAAAACTGCGCTGCAATCTTTCTTTTCTACATTACTGAGTGTACTTATTGCCTTTTTCCCTAAGTGCCCCATGTGCTGGGCAGCTTATATGAGCATGTTCGGTTCGCTTAGCATTGCCCGCTTGCCTTACATGGGCTGGCTACTGCCGGTACTGTTTGTACTGCTTGGCGTGCACATGCTCCTTCTGCTGCGTAGGGCCCAACGTGTGGGTTATTTACCGTTTTTCGCCAGTTTACTTGGTGCGCTGTCATTAATCACAGCCCGCGTATTTTTCCCCGCAGAGCAGGGTCTGTTAATGGTAGGTATGGCCTTCATTATTGGTGGCTCGCTCCTTAACAGCCTTTCGGCCGGGCGCTTGCGCTTTACTTTCGGCAAACAACAGATTACCCAATCCTAAATATTATCCATCTAAATAAAAACCAAATCAATGAAACCAACACCAAGGGTCCGTAGATCGATCCAAAACATCTACAACGATTTTAAAAATGGCAAACCAGAACAGCTGGAAAAGCTTATGGTAGCCTGGCAGTTTATCAAGGCCTTACCTGCCGATAATCCTAATTCATTTATGACATTAGGCGGTTTCCACGGCGAACCTTTTGTAGGCCGTGGTGCTTACGATGGCAGCTACTGGGGCGGCTATTGTAATCATGGCAATATCCTATTCCCTACCTGGCACCGTGTTTACCTCCACAAGCTGGAAAAAGCACTACAGAGCGTTCCGGGCTGCGAAAGTGTAATGTTACCTTATTGGGATCAAACTTATAAAATAACCAAGCCCGACGGCACCAAGGAATTTCTGGGTGTACCTCCTATTCTTACCGATGAATATTTTACTTTCTCCAATAACGTAACCATTCCCAACCCTCTAAGATCTTTTGTGCTGCCTGTGGCATTGCACGATTACGTAGAAGTAAGTTCTTATTCTAAACCACAGGGATACGAAACCGTACGTTATCCGCTATCGGGTTTGGTGGGCAGACCAACAGATCGTGCTGCTGCCGAACTGAACAACAGCGCCTACTACATCCCCGGAACGAATACCATCAATGTAAAACTGACCACGCAATTGCTTAACGATAACGTGATTGGCTGGTTGAGCGGAACGGTAGAGATACCGGGAGGATTCGACCCAAATAACCCACTTACACCGGTTGGTAAATTCAGGGGCGGCGTATATGATAGTTATAAAAAAAGCCTCGATGCACCCTGCTATACCGTATTTTCGAACAACACTTCGCGCAGCGAGTGGAACGATCCAAAATATGGAAACGTTAATGCACAATCGTTAGAATCGCCGCATGGCAGTATCCACTTATCGGTAGGTGGCGTTAATATGCCGGGGCAGGATGCCAACCCCAATTCTCCAAACCCAAATGTTCCATCAAACGCCAATGGCGATATGGGCGAGAACGAAACCGCAGGCCTCGATCCGATCTTTTTCTTCCACCATTGCAATGTTGACAGGATATTCTGGATGTGGCAGAAAAAACACAATTCGACCAAAAAACTCGATCTATCGGTACCAGGTTATCCTGCTAACAAACCATATCCCGGCACCAATAATGAAGGCAACCAGCCACCTGTGGGTTACGAACCTAGTGAGCAGCTGACCATGGATTCGCCTCTTTTTCCATTTAAAATGGTTGAAAACGGGCAGGAGCGCTACTACCGTTCGAGCGATGCCTTTGATATTGAAAACCAGTTGGGTTTTACCTACGAAAGCCTTTCGCTTGATGACAGCGACGATCTTAAACCGCTAAAACTACAGGCCTCCGCACCACAAGAGGTACACAAAAGTGATAAAGTGTTAACTGTAAACGGGATCAACCGTGCCAAAATAAACGGTTCTTTCGTGCTTTCTGCCTATGCTACTATAGATGGCGTACGGCACTTTCTCGGTGCCGAACCGGTGTTGAGCAGATGGCGCGTGGTGGCCTGTAAAAACTGCCTAACACACCTGGAAGTATCAGCATCTTTCACGCTCTACCAATTCACAGAAGATGAAATTGCGAGGGCTATTTTTGATGTGCAGATTAATGGCCGATCGGGTAACGAGACAGAATTTGCCAAATTTACCGTTGCCAACCAGGCAAATGCCAATAAGCTGCTTACTGCCCGTGCACCAGGTAATGTTACACTAATGGCAAGCAACCTTAAAAAAGGATTAACAGCCGATTTACCCGTGTTAATGAACAATACTGCTTTTAACATGCAGGTTTCATAAACCTAAGCATTTACAGGAAAGCTGCTTCTATTTGGGGAGCAGCTTCCCTATACTGCTCAATATCACACAATATTATGACTTCCAAAAAAAAGATAAATGTAGCCGTTCTCATCTATCCCGGTGTTGAATTGATTGATATGAACGGTCCGCTGGATGTATTTGTAAAAACAAACCGTTTCAATGGAAATAAATACAGGGTATTTACCCTTGCCGAAACAACACGGGCCATTAGAAGTGAAAGCGATACCGTAAAAATAACACCGGATTATAACTTTAAAAACTGTCCGCAGCCCGATATTATCGTCATTCCCGGACAGATTATACCAGGAAATGGTCCGCTTACCTTTGGTAGTGGTTCGAACAAACTGCTTAAATGGATTACCCAACAGGCACAACACCCAGGCATAACCATCATGTCTGTTTGTGTAGGACTTTATATCCTTGCGAAAACCGGCCTGCTCACCGGAAAAAAAGCAACCACGCACTGGGAAGCCATAAGAGGCATGGAAAAACAATATCCCAATATTACCTTTATAGAGAACCAACGGTATGTGGCCGACGCAAATTTCGTAACCACGGGCGGTGTTACATCTGGAATAGATGGCGCACTCTACCTTATCGAAAAGCTGGATGGTGCTGCAACAGCATTGCAAGTGGCCGATACCATAGTGTACAACCGCGAGGCACCATTACCGCCCGATACGATATTGCATTAAGCTTTTGTGACTAAGAAATATCATAAATAACAGCTATCTTTTATGATTACCGGAAAATAAAATGAATGCGCACAGATATCATCCAATGTTTATCTGTGTGTATCTCTCCATAATCCCGGCAAGCAATGGCTAAATTCTTAACTTAACCCTATTACACTTACAAAATTTTATCCAAAATTGCTACAGGCATAGTGGGCAATTACCATGGCGCGGGGAGATCATTTTTTCATAGTTCTGCCCAACCTGTATTACTTATTAGATGACAAATATCGTATTTCTTGATAAAGATCAAGAATAAAGCGCTCCACGTGCCATGTAAACAGGACAGATAGGCACTTGCTTTGTATTATTTTTGTCGGTCTATCTCACAACCTATGCCCTCATTACCGTCTAGCCTTAATGGTACAGAATTGCTTATTGAATATTTTGAATCGTTTAACCACATGCCACCCGACATGAAAGAGGTTATGGAACGTGATTGTTCGCCCATTATTTTCAAGAAAAATAAACATATTTCGAGTCCTCTTGATCTTAAACCCAGTCTGTATTTTATTGTAAAAGGTTGCGTAAGGGGATTTGTGCGAGATGAAGGAGAGGAAATCACAACGTGGTTGGCAACGGAGAGAAATATTGTTGGCTTAACCCTTTTCGACAAACAATATAATGTACAGCGCCAGCAATTTATCCAGGCATTAGAAACTACCCATGCCATTTTGATTCCCCATACACTGATTATGGAACTTTTTACTTTCCCACAGATGCATAATCTTGCCCGCAACCTGCTATGGTACCATTACCATGAAGCTGATGAACGCAATTTTCTGATCCGGATCCCTACTGCAGAAAAACGTATCCAACGACTGATCGAAACGCATCCCCACCTCTACCGGCGCATTCCGTCAAAACACCTTGCAGGTTTTCTAGGCATCAGGGAAGAAACACTGAGCCGTTTAAAAGCAAAAATCAACAGGGGCCGCGGCTCTTCGTATTCGCCTTACCGTGGCAATCCCTGATAACGTAAACGACTATTCTAATCTTTCTATATCCTTGAAAACCGTTAATTGACTTATGTCCACATTCTTTAAATTGCGACATAATTCTTCACACAAACGTTTGTGTTTGCTCAAAAAAGCACAGAAAAAACCACATAACAAACTACTAATCAAATAGTTTAAAAATATTTCCGGCATGATATTACATTTCATAGCCGATTGTCACTACCTACAACTACAAGCTGCAAAAAAAATGTAGAGCTTTAAAAAAATCTTCTTTCCTTCCCCTTCATCAACCGGTTAACGGGCAAACGTTTGCGCTAAGAATCTTAATTTTTTATCAAAGGTAAGTGGCTAACTTCAATTCAGGTTAGTGCCGATATCCCTTATTATAATCGCGCTAACATCTACAGATCGGATCAGTGGCAAATATGGCAATGTATAATTACCGGGTAACCGGCAGTTAAGAAATTGGGGCTGGGTTAAGCATAATGTTATCTGTTTTTACAGATAGCTACAATAGCATGCAACTTATTATTAACAACCAAATACTAACCAAAATCAAAAAAATGAAAAAAACAAGTTCATTTGCCGCAGGCATACTATTGCTGCTGTGCCTGTATTCGTGTAAAAAAACTGAAACTTTAGCAGAAACAGAGTCTGCAAAAGTTAAAAATGCCATTGCAACCACCGAAAGCCTGGGCGGCTCCTCGCTAAACGTTGGTTTGGGTGGCAACGCCTATACCGCTGGCACTGGCGGACTGATTAACGATAGTGGTTTACACAACTGGACATCGGCCAGTACCATTACCAGTGTGTGGTTCCGTTTGGGGTTAACCGGCAGTTTAACCGTAGCTGTAAAAGGTACTGTACCATCAGGAAGCAGCAATATTAAAGTAACCATTAACGGTACTGTATTTAATAAAACCATTACCGGTACCAGTGCAACTACAACCACAATCGGCACCGTAAATATTACTGCGGCAGGTTATGTTCGGGTGGATATACAGGGAGTAAGTAAAACAGGCAGTTACTTTGGTGATATTTCGGATCTTGTGATCAGTGGCCCTACCGTGGCTTCTAATGTGCAATATGCCAATACCGTTGCCGATTATTACTGGTCGAGAAGAGGCCCATCCTGCCATTTAAATTACACCGTACCATCAGGCACCGAGTGGTTTTACAGCGAGCTGAATGTACCAAGCGGACAGGATAAAATCGGGTCTTATTTTATGGCCGATGGTTTTAGCGGCGGTTATTTCGGCATGCAGGTAAATTCGGCTACCGAAAGGAGGGTTTTATTTTCGGTGTGGGATCCATCAACAGGCAGTACTACCCTGGTAAGGAAAGGAACCGACATTACTTCTAACGGTTTTGGCGGCGAGGGTACCGGCGGACAATCCTACCTGTTGTTTAACTGGGTTGCGGGCACCACTTACAAATTCCTGTTACAGGGCAAACCCGATGGCGCCGGCGGTTCAGATTACACAGCCTGGTTTTATGCCCCCGAAAACGGCGCATGGAAGATTATTGCACAATGGAAACGCCCCAATACAACAGCTTATTTAACAGGCATGTACTCGTTTATCGAAAACTTTAATCCCGATCAGGGTTACCTGCAAAGAAGCTGTAATTATGGCAACCAATGGTATAAAACCAGCAGTGGCAGCTGGACAGAGGTTACCAATGCGAGCTTCAGTTATGATTCTACGGCCTCTGCAGAACAGCGCATGGATTACCAGGGCGGTGTAACCGGGAGTAATTTCTACCTGAAAAACGGTGGTTTTTTTGCTACTTATACCACTTATGGTACCGCTTTGAGCAGAACTGCTACCGGCACAGCCCCAAGTGTTAACCTAACTACATTACCTTAAAAACAAACAATTCCGGGCAGTGCTGGTGCATTGCCCGGGATAATATGCTGCTGTTCGAAAATGGATACTACCCGGTTCCAGCGTTGATTTTATATTTATATTTACCTTATGAGTAAAAAGTCGGCACCTATTCCTATCTACAACCTGGGCACAGTTAAACAATCCGACATCCATCTGCGGCCTTTACAGGATTATGCAATACCACGTCCAACTTTTGAAACTTCGCACAGCGACAGTTATTACATTTTTATTTTTCAGCAAAGCGGTGAAAGTAAATTAATGGTCGATTTTGAAAGCATAACATTGAGTAACACCTGTATTTATGTTATTGCACCGGGACAGGTGCACCATTTTATTTCATCAAACCATACCAGTGGCTGGATTATGGCCGCAGAGCCATTAACCATCGATCAAACCTATCTTGATATACTGGAAAGGGAATATGGACAACAAAAACCAACTGCGATAAACAAATCGGGTAATAACATGCTCGAGGCCTGCCTGAAATCACTATCTGAGCTACTTTCTGCAAATATCGATGGTCATTTTCAGCATTCGCTGTTATCCCATAGCGTTTCGGTGTGTGCCGGGCTCTTCACTTCGATCCTCTCTTATAAAATCGACGATAAGCTCCCTTCCCGGCAGCTTTATCTTTACCAACAGTTCAGGATCCTGCTCAGAATGCATTTTATAAACCAAAAAAGCCCTACAGGATATGCCGAGCTGCTTTATGTTTCGCCCAGCTACCTCAACGAGTGTATAAAAGCCGTATCAGGTAAGCCGCTTAGCTATTGGATACAGCAACAAATGGTATTGGAAGCCAAAAGATTACTGGCCTACAGCAAACTTACAGTAAAAGAAATTGCTTATCAGCTGGGTTACATGGACGAAACCTATTTTATGCGGTTATTTAAAAAGTCTGCAGGCATTTCTCCTGCAGCATTCCGTAAACATACCGTAAATAGTGCAGCTTTTACCTGATCCTGCCCCTGTTTTGAATGCTTTTCAAGGCCTTACTTTGTATCATAAATCATAAGAAAATGAACAATTACAAAGCATTAATCAGAAAAGCTTTCAAAGCCGTAGTAGAAAACCCCATTTACGATCAAACCAGCATCGGGCAATACTTCAGTCCCGAATACCGCCAATATGTAGACGGTGAAGAACTGGATTTCGACGGTTTCTGCCAACACATGAAAGCGCAAAAACTCTCCGTTAAACACGCGGTAATTGATTTTCAAACCATGGTAGAAGAGGGTGAAATCGTTTTTACCAACCATTCTGTTGAAATACTGACCAATGAAAACCGGCATGCATTAATGCATGTAATTGCCGAATTCCGCATTAAAAATAACAGGATAATTTACTGCAACGAACTAACCCGTTTGGTAAGTGGCGATGAGCGAGAGCGCGATCTGGGCTCGCGCTTATAATATTGTCCCGTTCCATTTCCAATGCTTTAGCGGCAATCAATCAGCAATATTCCGCAAACCGTAGTTATTGCTATTTTTGTAATATTGGCACTTCAACTATGGCAAACCATAAAACCGTACTTAAAGATTTTGTTGGCTCTTTTAAAAAATGGCTGTCTGCAGAATACTCATCACAGGAAATCAACAACCTGCGGATCGATGATACGGATTACCCTAACTGGAAGGCCATAGAAACCTACTTTTCTGCGCTGCTTGCAGCCAGGGAAATTAACCGGTTAGATGATGAAGACCTTGCCAATCTGCTGTACCTGATTGCCCGGCATTGGGACATGGGAAGGATGATAGCCTGGTTATCGGATAGCCCCGTATTTTCGAACCTCGGCGATCTATCAACCGATGATTTTCTCATTCTCGCCAAAGCTGTATCTACATTGGATGGAACCGAATATGATGATGCAAAATCACAGTTTGCCGCCTGCATCCATAAAAAAATCGATAGCCTTACACCCCAGCTAGAAATTATACTGCTTGATCTATACCATAGCAACTACGAATATACCAAACGGCTATCGCTGTTGGCACTTGCAAGGCATGGTTATCCGGCAATAAGGACATTGATAAAACAATCGTGGGAAACCGTTGAGGGGGAATTTCACAAAATCGGCTGTTTGGAAGCCATCCATGAATATATAAAAGAGCCCGAATTGCTTAACAAATACCTGGAACTGGCAGCAACAGAACCAGGCGATTACCTGCAAAAATATGTTGTGTACCTTAAAGAAAGGTAACCGGATTGAAACGGTGATTTTATTGTCATGGGTATAATTTTTTAAACCATATTATGCAATATTTTCAAGGTACCTGAGTACCTCTTCTTTTTTCCTGCTCGAAACCAATATATTTTCCTTATTCTCCATTTGCAGGTAACCTTCGCGATAGTATTTTTTAACATATTTAAAATTAACCAGGTACGACTGGTGGCACCTCAAAAAGCCAAAGGGCGTGAGCAGATTTTCATATTCCTTCAACCCTTTCGAAACCAGTACCTGATTACCGCTATTTAAATAAAATGTGGTATAACCTTTATCGCTTTTACAGTAGATAATGTCCTCAATCGCCACTACTTCTATGTATTCGAGGCTTTTTAAAGCAATACGTTTACTGGCGGCCAGCCCCTGCGCAAGGTAATGCTCTTTGGCAATGGCCAGTTGTTGCCTGTCTAAAATTTCCTGTTCGCGGTGATGGTAACATTTATTCAGATGCGCAGTTAAGGAAATTTCATCAATTGGTTTGAGCAGATAACCAAAAGCACCTAAATTAAGTGCCTGAATTGCATACTGATCATAAGCCGTTAAAAAAATAACCTGAAAATCAGTAAGTCCTATTTCATCAAATAAATGAAAGCTATCGCCATCCTTTAAACGGATATCAGCCAGGATAATATCGGGTTTTAACAAGGGAATTTCTCTCTTTGCCAGTGCAATTTCTCCCGCAGTGCCTACGATTTCCAGATAATCGAGTTTCTTAACAATCTGTAAAATGTGCTGTAAAATGCGGACCTCGTCTTCTAAAATGTAAATTTTCATAACATTGTTAATCGGTGATTATCGGAATCAGTATTTCAACAGATACGCCAGTAGATCCGTTTTCTATCTTGTTTTTAACTTTAAACTGTGCCTGCTGTTTTTTACCAGTAAAAAGCAGATCGAACCTTTCTTTCAGGATTACCTGGGCCAGCGACTGTTTTTTAGGATTTTGGGCCGTTTTCGGGGTTAATCCGCTGCCATTGTCATCAATCTCAATTGCCAGCACATCATTTCTAACCCCGAAAGATATGGTAAGTAAACCCTTATAGCCAATGTTCCTGAATCCGTGTTCAACTGAATTCTCTACAAAAGGCTGGATCAGCATCGGGGGAATCAGTGTTCCGTTCACATCCAATTGATCGTCGGTTATAATTTTATAATCAAAAACATCGGTATAACGCATCTGCTGCAGCTGCAGGTAATTGTTAAGGGAGGCAATTTCTTCCTCTATTTCGATAAAATCCTTTCGGTTCTGCTCCAGAACGCCACGCAATAACCCGGAGAAAGAACGGAGATAACATACCGATTCTTCGGTATGGCCAGAGGCAATAAGGCTCTGTAAATTTGCAATCGCATTGAAAATAAAATGTGGATTTAGCTGTGCCTGGAGCATTTTCTGCTCTACATTTAAACGCTGGTTTTCTGATTGCAGCAATTTGTTTTTTTCCCTTAGCCGCTGCTGGCGGTAAACAATAAAGAAGAACGCAACTGCCGCAATAAAAATAAGCAGGGTTAAAAAAATTGTCCAGCGCTGCTGTTTAATTATCGTTTCGTTCAGTTTATTGCGGCCATTTAACTCTGCTATACTCCTATCCTTTTTTTCTGTTTCATATTTCTCGTGTATTTCGGCAACTTTAACAGCTTCTATTGCCTTATTATTACGCAACTCGATGGAATAAGCAGAATCTGCTGCCTCTAGCGCATGGGCGAAATCGCCTTTCATCTTAAAAGCATTGATCAACCCATTATAATAAATATCCTTTTGCTTACCGGAGGAACCGCGTTTTTCAAAAGCAATCCCCTCTTTAAAATACTTAATGGCCGAATCAGGCTGTTTATCCTGAAAAAATGCCGTGGCCAGGTTATTATAGGCAATACCGTTCAGGTCGTTGATCCTTTTAAGGTAATTAAAATAAATTTTGCTGCAGGCCAGCGCCTTACCCGTTTGCAATTGCTGGCTATAAATCTGCGCTTCGTTATCGTACGTACGCGCTATAGCCAAACTATCGCCAATTTCCCTGGCCAGTTCGCGGGCCCGGCCATTATAGAACGACATCTTTTTGAAATCGTTTAACCTGAATGCCAACAGGTATGAAATATCGAAATAACGCTGTTTAACTGTTGGATGGGTATTAAACGGATGATGTTTAAAATAGATGGCAGCATATTCTATCGATTTTTTTTCGTTGTGGTTCTGAAAATATGCCTGTGCAAGTAAATCATAAAAACGATAGGTTAAGCGGCTGTGTGTTTGCTCGGCAATTTCGATGGCTGCAAAAATCTGTCCCATTAAAGCCGCCTCAACAGCTGTTCCGTTCGCGGCCTTCTGGGCAAGGATCCCATTTATCTTTAAAAGCTCAATGTCGTCGTTTGGCTTTAATCCTTTTATCATCTGATATGCTGCTAAAGCACTGTCCCTTTTCTTTTCATAGCTGTATTTCCTTGCATTAAAATAATAATAAAAAGGATTTGATTCCCGGTTTGAAGTCAGACTTAGCAGGCTGTCTTCACGGTAAACGCTATTTTTAACAGCAACTGTCGATAAGGTATCAAAAGAGATAATAAACTTGATATAATCCTGCTGCGCAGCCGTTTTTTTAGTGGATTGCCGGTCAACTTTATCAGTATTTCCCTTATTTCTGCAGGACGAAAAGGTAAGAAAGCCCAAAATTGGGCAAAGCATAAATATGGTTCGTATACTGGCGTTCATTAACGGTAAAATTGGCTTATTTTAAATATGGCGAAACATTAAGCGGCGTCCATTTCAATTATTCCCTAAAAGTATAAATAGTAAATCCCAAAAAAAACAACCGGTAAATATCTGTTGGGTTTCACTCTATATCTGCATCCCTTTAACACTTATCTGAAAACACAATCAACCAATCAGATGTAATATTCCAATGTAATTACAGGCCTTTCCGGATAGAAAACGCTAAGATAGGGATACTCAGGCACAACTATCGATTGTACGGATATGTATGAAGGGCATACGAAAAAATGCCGAAAGCTGCCACATATCAACTACGCCTTGTGCAAGCTGCAGTTTGTAGCGAATTTTAAATTCAATAATCCCCGAACGCCAGGGTAAGATGGCGCAGTTTACTATCAATTTTTAAAAAAAATGAAAAACTTAAAAGGTATGCAGAACAGCTTATCTGCACTCGAAAACAAAAAGCTTACAGATTTACAATCCATTAAAGGCGGCCGCCGTTCAATAGGTGCTTCCATTGTGTATTCGAACTTCTTAAACGCCCAGGGGCAACAGGATATTGATGCATACGATGAAAATGGAAACTGGAGTTTCAGGTATTATGATAACTCTACCGATTGTAATGAGGGGGCCATGAACCCTAACTGGTAAACCCAAATTTAAAAAGCCGGGTGAACCATAAACACATCCATTAATTTAACCCCTACATCAAAATGAAAAATTTAAAAGGAATGCAGAAAAATTTTTCCGCACTCGAAAACAAAAAGCTTACAGATTTACGCGCCATTAGCGGAGGACTTGCAATGGTACAGAACTACTCGATACAATCCAACATCAACGTTGGCGAAGGTTGCGCAGAGCACGATGTATACAGTGGTCCGGGCGGTACCGGCAAATACCTCGGCAGGTTTATAACCGGAGCATAAATAAAATGTCCCGCAGCATGAGCGGGACGTTTTAACCACAAAAAATTTAAGCAGGAAAAAATTACAATTGAAGATTACCTCCATGCAGGAAAACCGGGCCACAGATAAAGCATCATGATACTGATTATTTCAAAAAACCAGGAAACAACCACCAACGAGGTGATTAAATGGCTTTTATCAATGGATAAAAAATTTATCCGTGTGCATGAAGATGAGTTTTTTGAAATAAAAGTACAGCAAAAAAGACTTTACATTGAAAGTTACAGGAACAAATTTTTTCTGGATGAAATCAGCAGCGTTTGGTACCGGAGGGGCGGTATAAAATTTAAACGTTTGCAGTACAATAACCCTTCTGTTGATGCCCACATGGCAGAACACCAGCATTGGCTTGAAGATTATGTGATTAAAACACTCGAATCAAAAAAACACATCAACAAGCAAAGCACCAGCCACGTAAACAAACTACATGTACTGGAGGAGGCAAAAAAGGTCGGTTTAGCTGTACCCGAATACTTTTTGGCCGATAACACAGGCGATGTTTTGCTGAACAGTACCATTACAAAACCCATTACGGGGAATATTATGATCGATGCTTTTGATAACTATCAGGATAGCATTATGTACACCACCGTGATTGGGGAGAAAGAACAGGACACTTTTTTTATTTCCTTTTTTCAGGAGAAAATCGAAAAAGATTTTGAGATCAGGAGTTTTTATCTGAACGGGGAGACATATTCAACAGCCATTTTCTCCCAAAATGATGCGCAGACCCGTACCGATTTCAGAAAATATAACCTCGAAAAACCAAACAGAAATGTAAGGTACAACCTACCAAAAGCCATCGTAGAAAAATTAAAACGTTTGATGCAGTCGCTCGATCTAAATTGTGGTTCGGTAGATTTTATCAAAAGCGGAGAAAAGTATTATTTTTTGGAGGTAAACACCGTGGGACAATTTTTAGGGGTTTCTACCATCTGCAATTATTCAGCAGAAAAAGCCATAGCCGAATATCTATGAAACAATATATTAAAGAAAAACACAAATTACCGCTTACATTCAAATTTGCCGAAGAATTTAAGGCCAAAAATGCCGATAAAAACGGGGGCAATATACCCTACGCCAAATGCGAAAAATATCAATCGGATTTTTTAATGCTGGTAAAACCATTTAAGTCCCTGGTGAGAATGTTATGAGGTATTTTAATCTTTTTAGCGATATCGTGATAACAAAGGGTTTTGGCAGGATACTGATATCAGATTTACAGCGGAATATTTCCGAATTACAATCCATTGAGCTGCACGGCATCATCGAAGAATTAAAAACAGATGCGATTGATGTTGTACTGGAACTTTACGACGATGAATCGAAAGCGATTGTACAGCAGTACCTCGATTTTTTACTGGAGCGGGAATATGGCTTTATCACATTCGGCGATTGGGACCATAATTTTCCGGCCATCGATCTCAATTTCCATGACCACAACAGGGTATCGGATATTTTTATAGAGCTTGATGATTTAACGGTTTTAGATAAAATAAGCTTTTCGATAGCCAACCTGGCTATTAAACATCTTGTAATCTATTGCAGCAGCGCATTATCATTGGATGACATATGCGGAATTGATGCCCGTTTTAAAAATTCGACCCTCGAAAGTATCGAGATTTTTTCATCATTCCACGCTGATATTGATGAGGCTTTTTTCAGGGAGCTTGATTTAAGAACAGAGAGAATACATCAGCTTGTTTTTTACAACTGCAGAAAAAATCCTTTTGAAGTAAAAGACCACTACAGGTTTACCATAAACTTAAGCGATCAGGATTTAAAAATATCTTCCTGCGGAAAGGTAGATCTGAACTATTTTAATACCAATATCAGCAAAGTTTTAGAGGCGGTAAACCACAACTCCTGCCTTCACAAAAAAATCGGTATCGATAACGGGGGTAATATCAAAAACTGTCCGTTAATGCCCAGTACTTTCGGAAATATAGATGATGTTTCTTTGGAAGACGCACTGAATCACAATGAATTTAAAAGTTACTGGAACATCACAAAAAATGATATTGAGGTATGCAAAGATTGCGAATTCAGGAATGTATGTACCGACTGCAGGGCCTTTACCGAACAAACCCATATCAATGACCGGGGTTTAGACCTATCGAAACCCTTAAAATGCGGTTATAATCCTTATACCAATAAATGGGAAGAATGGAGCACAAATCCGCTAAAACAGAAAGCAATAGCAACTTACGGTTCGCAGGGTATATTTTTTAACACACAGGTAGAAAAAATTTAAGATCAGTAAAAAGAACGCTGTTCATTTGATGCCAAAGCTTTCTCTCAACGATAAGCAACCGGACATAGATTATCCACACGCAAAACGAATATTATCGATAAACCTACAGATATCGCCCCAATGCCGTCGAATGTAAACCTGCACTTATAAGCCAGTTATTTTTTGCCGATTTTTAAACATGGGCAGTATCAAAATGCTCCATTTTATGCGCAACCGGCAACATCGATATAGGATAAAACCAAACCCTTAAACGCCTGGGGAAGATGGCGGAATATCTATCAAATTTTAAATCTAAAAAAATGAAAAAATTAGAAAAACTTGAATCGAAAAGAGTAAAATCCATTCATGCTATCAGCGGTGGAAGAGCAATGATGATGGAAAGTTCATTTGCTGAAACCGGCGATGCCACTTTCAAAAAAGCAGTATCCGACCACGGAGACCATTGCTGCACCGATTACTATCCGGATCCTAAAGGCACACATACCTGCCCATAACCGGATTAAACTAAACCCTGGGTGGTGCTATTCTGCGCCACCTTCGGCCACATCCCTTCATTATTTAAACACCATGAAAAAAAAGGTACTCATTTTAAGTCAGGCTTATTTAGAAGGCACAACAGATTATGTTTGCCAATGGCTTGATTATTATGGTGTCCCATTCATAAGGCTTAATGGCGAAGATTTTTTCAACATGAAAAAGTTAGGCGATATGCCTAAAAACAACGAAGTGGCTATGGTATGGTACCGCCGCAAAGCAGCAAAAATCCCGGCCCATTTTTCCCAGAAAAGGGAATCTTTTGAAACCCATTATACCCTGCGCCGTTTTCTTATTGATGAATTTAATGCACTGCACTCGCTCTTATTTTATGCTATTGATAAAGAAAAATGGCTCAACGACCCTATTATCGCAAGCAACCTAAATAAACTTAAAGTACTTTTCCTTGCCCAAAAATTCGGGCTGAACATCCCTTATACCGAGGTGTTAACCGATAAACAATCGCTGATAACATTACAGGATACCTATCCCGAACTAATTGTTAAACCATTAAGCGAATGCGTTTTACTGGAAGATGGGAACGGTGCGCATTACAAGATGTTGAGCAGGGAAATCAACCACAGCAATATCAGATCCATCCCCGATATTTTCTTCCCATCGCTCGTACAACAAAAGATAGATAAGAAATTCGAAGTCAGGGCTTTTTACCTGTCCGGTAGATTTTATTCAATGGCGATTTTTTCCCAGGCAAATAAAAAAACTGCCTCCGATTTCAGGAATTACGACAACAAAAGACCAAACCGAACTGTACCCTACAAATTACCAGATGAAATTGAAAGCAGGCTTGATCTGTTAATGAAGGAACTGAATTTCGGCACAGGTTCGATCGATTTAATGGTCGATCATAATGATGCGTACTATTTTTTAGAAATCAATCCGGAAGGCCAGTTCGGTATGGTTTCTTACCCCTGTAACTATTATTTAGAAAGGGAAATGGCCCTGTTATTTAAACAAAAGCAATTACATGAAGAAAAAGTTCAGCACTAGCTTAAAAGATAAAAAATGTCTGCCGCTTTCTATATACCTACTCGAAAAAGATGGGCATAACAATGCGGAGGGCAATATCCGCAAATATGAAAAGGCAGTTAAAATCAATGCCGAAGGTTATGAACTGTTAAGGTTCTATAAAGTAATATCAAAATTCTAAAGATGGAATACCTCAACCTATTTTCAAATTGCCAGCTGGTTAAAGGTGCAAACAGGACTTTAATCTGTGATCTGCAGATGCAAAAGTCCTATCCGGTTTCCAACGATGTAGCCGGGGTATTACATTTTTTAAAAGATCATTCCATTGAAGAATGTATTCATGTTTATGGTGCCGAAAATGAAGAAGCCATTATAAGTTATGTAAACTTTATCACAGATAAAGAAATGGGGTTTATAGATAACCGTATTGTAACCGGGCTTAGTGCCCTCGATTTAAGCTGGGATGCATTTTCCGATATTACAAACGTGATTATTGAGTTTAACGAAAATCTCGATTACAACAACCGGTTCTTTAATACATTATTCAACTTAAATGTTAGTGCCCTCGAGATCCGTTGTTACCAAAATACCGATCTTGAAAAACTGGAAAAATTCATTAATATTTTTAATGGATCTGTTTTAAACTACATTAAACTCATCCTGCCCTACTCTGCCGCCATTGATACCGAATGGCTTGAAACGCTTGCAAAGAAAAATTTAAGGATCAGGTCTTTTCTTTTTCATTCGGCACCCGAAGATAAAACAGAGCGGATATACAAAAATACAGTGCAGCTTACCTACTATTCGAAAGCGATAAATGATTGTTTAGCCTGTGGTTTGATCAGGCAGGCCTATTTCAGCACCAATATGGAGCTATTTACCGAAAGCATGCAGCACAATACCTGTTTAAACCGAAAGCTATCGATCGATTTTAACGGACTGGTCAAAAACTGTCCATCAATGCAGCACGATTACGGATATATGTTTGAAACAGATTTAACCGATTTATTGGCGGATAACGATTTTAGTAAATACTGGAACATCAGAAAGGAAGATATCGAAGTTTGTAAAGACTGCGAATACCGGAACGTATGTACCGACTGCAGGGCCTATACCGAGCAGAGCCATGCCAACGATTTGGGTTTAGATGTATCCAAGCCCTTAAAATGCGGTTATAACCCTTACAACAATGAGTGGGATGAATGGAGTACAAACCCGCTAAAACAAAAAGCAATACAATTTTATGGCATGCAACAACTGGTAAAAACGCATGAAGCTTAAAAAATTCCCCTTTTATAAACAGCCCGACGCCAAAGACTGCGGGCCTACCTGCCTGCGTATGGTAGCCAGGCACTATAACAAAAGCATCCCTTTACACACCATAAGAACACTTTCTGAAACCACGCGCGAAGGTAGCGGCCTGTTTGGCCTAAGCAATGCGGCAGAAAACCTCGGTTTCAGAACATTGGGCGTAAAAATAGATTTTAATACACTTGTTGCAGATGCCCCCCTGCCCTGCATTGTACACTGGAATAAAAACCACTATGTGGTGGTTTATAAAATTGATAAGGCAAACCGGGTTTATGTTGCCGATCCAAGCTACGGCTTAATTACCTATACAAAAGAAGAATTTATAAAATACTGGATCGGCGAAAATGCCAATGAAAATACAGAAGAAGGCATTGCCCTTGTACTCGAAACCACACCGTCATTTTATAAAACCGAATTTGATGATGAAGAAAATAAAACCAGCTTTTCTTTTCTCTACCGTTACCTGTTCAGGTACAGATCAATGCTTATCCAGTTGGCCGTTGGACTTCTGGCAGGAAGTTTATTATCGCTTATTTTTCCATTCCTAACCCAGAGTATTGTTGATGTAGGCATACAGAACCAGGATATCAACTTCATATACCTGGTTTTACTTGCCCAGGTAATGCTTTTTATGGGCAAAATGGGCATCGATATTATCCGGAGCTGGATTTTGCTGCACCTTTCTACCCGGATAAACATTTCCATTATCTCCGATTTCTTTATTAAGTTGATGAAACTTCCCATTAGTTTTTTTGATACGAGGATGACTGGGGATATTATGCAAAGGATAAACGATCACCACCGTATTGAGCAATTGCTTACCAGTTCATCACTCAACACACTGTTCTCCATGTTTAACCTCATCATTTTTAGCATCGTACTGTTACTTTATGATTACAGGCTGTTTCTGGTTTACCTGTTGGGTGCCATCCTGTATGTAGCCTGGATCAGTTTTTTCCTTAAAAGGAGAAAAGAACTGGATTACAAAATGTTTTCGCAGGTTGCACAGGAACAAAATAGCGTGATAGAACTGATTAACGGCATGCAGGAATTAAAGATGCATAATGCAGAAAAGCAGAAAAGATGGGGCTGGGAATTTTTGCAGGTAAAGCTATTCAAAATTAAAATCAGGGCACTTTCGTTAGAACAATGGCAATCTGTAGGCGGGGGTTTCATCAACCAGATAAAAGATATCCTGGTTAGTTTTCTTGCTGCAAAACTGGTTTTAAACGGTAACCTTACCCTGGGTATGATGCTTTCGGTACAATATATTATCGGCCAGCTGAACAGCCCCTTACTGCAGCTGATAGATTTTATCAAACAGGCACAGGATGCAAAAATTTCGCTCGAAAGACTGGGTGAAATACATGGTAAAGAAGATGAAGAAGACAGTGGCGAAAATTATGTTACTGAAATTGCAGAGCAGGATATTGAGCTTAACAATGTCTCATTCAGGTATACAGGCTCCGAAAACTTCGTTTTCCAAAACCTGAACCTTGTTATCCCCTATCAGAAAACCACAGCGATAGTTGGCGCCAGCGGTAGCGGAAAAACCACTCTACTAAAGCTTTTAACCAAATTTTATACCCCTGATAAGGGCGGGATAAGAATCGGCGGTACGGATATGAAAAATATATCGCCACGGTTCTGGCGTAACCAATGTGGGGTAGTGATGCAGGAGAGTTATGTATTTAACGATACCATAGCGAATAACATCGCCATTGGTGAAGATACAATTGATAAGCAAAAACTGCGTAGGGCAATAGAAATAGCCAACATACAGGATTTTATAGAAAATCTGCCCCTGAGTTATAATACCAAAATCGGTAATGAGGGCCTTGGCATGAGCGGTGGCCAGAAACAAAGGCTGTTTATCGCCAGGGCCGTTTATAAATCGCCCGAGTATATCTTTTTTGATGAGGCAACAAGTGCCTTGGATGCAAATAATGAAAAGATAATTATTGAGAACCTGGAGCAGTTTTTTAAAGGTAAAACAGCTATAGTTATTGCCCACAGGCTTTCGACCGTTAAACATGCCGATAAAATTATTGTGCTGGATAAAGGTACTGTTATCGAAGAAGGCAGCCACAGCCAGCTGGTGGCAAAAAAAGGAGAATATTACAGATTAATAAAAAACCAGCTTGAACTTGGAAACTAAAAAAAACAACCTTGATGAGATAACGCTTCGATCAGAAGCAGTGCAGGATGTACTATCGGAACCGCCACGCTGGATGTTCCGTTGGGGTAATGTGCTGATACTGGCCATCATCTCGATCATCATGCTGATAAGTTATTTTATTAAATATCCAGAATTTGTACCCGCAACCATTGTGATTACCTCGCAGAACCCGCCCGAAAAATTACAGGCCAGAACGGATTCGAGGATTGAGAAAATTTTTATCAGAGATGGCCAAAAGGTAAAAAAAGATGAAGTATTGATGGTTCTGCAATCAACAGCAGATTATGCGGACGTTTTAACGCTAAAAACACTGATCGGTTCCCTTTCGCCGGATCGCTTGCTTTTCTTTCCTGCCGATAAAGTTTCGGGATTTAAGCTTGGCGAGCTTCAGGCCGATTACAATAACTTTGCAAAAGCTTTCCAGGATGAAAAACTCTATACCAAACTCGAGCCCTATGCACCCGAAAATGTGGCTGCAGCACAGAGCATTTTAGAAAATAAAAACAGGAAAGTTACTTTGGAAAAGCAAAAAAAAATCGAGTCGTTAAAATACGAACTGGTAAAGAAAAATTACCAGCGTGCCCAGCAGCTTTTCGAAAAGAAAGTAATTTCTGCTTTCGAATTCGAAAATGAAAAAATAAAATTCCTCCAGGCACAACAGGGACTCGAAAATGTAGATATTTCGCTCTCACAAACAGAGGAGGCAATTACCAATCTTAACAGAACAAAAACCGGCGCGGTAATTAATGCGGAGAAAGACAAAACCAATTTTGCTTCGCAAACGCTGCAGTTACTTGAACAGTTAAGGAGATCGTTAAGGGCATGGGAACAGGATTATCTGATTGTTTCTGCTACAGATGGCACCGTGAGTTTCCAACAGTTTTGGGGAGAAAACCAGTTTGTTAAACGGGGCGATCCCATTCTGTCGGTACTGCCCGACCATAAAAAAGCACTGATCGGAAAACTCTCAGTACCAGCGGTTAATTCGGGCAAAATATCCAAGGGGAAAAAAGTACTGATCAAGTTGGATAATTACCGATTTCAGGAATACGGCATAGTAGAGGGCCGGATCGAAAATGTATCTTTCACATCGGATGAAAAGGGCAATTATTATATGGATGTGGTGCTTCCAAAAGGCCTGCAAACCTCTTATCACAAAACACTTCCCTTTGATAAGGAGCTTAAGGGAAATGCCGAAATTGTAACACAGGATTTAAGATTGATTGAGCGTTTTTTTTACCAGTTCAGAAAGCTTGCCGGATACCAAACGGAGTAGATCTGTTCGGCGGCCCCAACATTAACACCAGCTTTTACGGTAAAATTGTGAATGGGCTATTAAGATTTTAAATAGCCATCTTCCTCTATTTCAACCCTGTCACGTTTCCATAAAATATATCCCAGCCTGCCACAGGTTTCTGCTACAAAATATTGGATATCGGCCGGCACATCATTTACAATACAGTAGCGGATCTTGTATTTAGAATTGTAGCTAACGTAAACCACCAGGTCATCAGAAGGGAAACCCCAGCCCGATAAGGCTTTAAAATGTACTTGCTGAAGTTCTTTTGCCGCCCTTTGGAGCCGGTCGTTCATGATCTTCGCCAATGATCTCTGCGGGACAAAATCAGTCTCCAGAATTGCCAAAACTGTAACAGTCATGCCGCAAATTTAATTTCATTCCCCACTTTCACAACCACAAAAACATAAAACACTCGCTATCAAGCAAAAAAAATTATCAGCGCAATCTGCATATTGCCTTTTTTTGATATGCTGATGTAATCCTTTTAAAAAACATTCACCCATCACAAAACGCAACAAAATTATATTTAAGCTTTAATTTATCAATCATCCGATCTGCGTATATTCTGGTGTTTTAAGTCTTTTCGCGATTTAAGATCATAACAAAATGTTTATATTGGCACATGCATACTAAACGCCCTCTTTTTAATTCCCTAACCATTTTATTCAGTATAACCTTGGTTTTAACAGCCTGCCAGCAAAAAAACACCCAAAATACGGCAGAGCAGAAAAAACGAACAGATAGTTCTTCAACCTTACCAAAGCCCACAACAACCGTAAAAAAGGACCTTGGGAAAATGGTAAGCGACTTAAAAGCATCCATGGTATCTTACATGCACACTGCACAGCCTTCCTATACGATGGATGATATCAATAATTGCGAGATTATAATCAAACGATACCTAACTGATATACAGTCCTCTAAAAACAGGAGCGATGGTATGGCAATAGTAAAAACCGCTATATTGGAGCTAAACAGACTGAACAACAAAACGCAGGAAACCCTCATCGAAACAGGAGAACGGGAACAGATAGCAGAGATTATCATCCTGGCTTCGAGCAGTAAAGGTTATAATACGGTTGATGAAGATATTACCGAAGAGTGGAGAGAATGGTAAAAATTAATTACTGTTGAATATCCCCATTTATTGGAACCTTTATTTATTTTTGGTGTTTGCTCAAAAATCCATTCTTTAAATACTATAGCTGTTCTTTGTTTATATAATAGCACACAACAGCTATAGCAATAACGATAGTAATCGTATTAAACTACCCTCTGTGAACTATAATCTTATTATTTCTTCGATAATCATTCCAATACATCGTTAATAAACATTAGTGGGGTTTCTATAACCAAATTAATCAGAATAATGAAAATTGCTCGCAAGTTATAGCAATCTATCTTATTTTCAATTACGTCATATCTCCGAAAACCTAGATAGCATGGCAAAAGTCAATTCATAGGCGCTAATAACATCCATCATCGATGATTTAGCATTTAACGAAAGATAATGCCCATTTATCTATTAATAAAAACGATCCACAGAAACTCTATTTCAAAAAGCAATAGAAATCAATAGTTTCGATATAAAGTTATCACAACAATATATCGAAACAAAAAACCTATAATCAAAACACTTTCTAAATGATCGTCATATCAAGTAAATGAATTATGAAAACACCAAAATCAATCATATTATTTGCGACAACTCTATTATTTTTCTATTCCTGCCAGAAACAATTAGACCTACAGTATAAATCGCAATTAGTATTAAAGGATGAAACCGAAAAATTAACTAGCTGGTTACAAAAATTGGCTAGCACCAGAAACGGAGCACAGAAAGATCGTATTTTATCGATCCAAAAAAATCTGTTAATAAAAGAATTAAAAATTGTACCAGGAAGCGATAATCAAACAATGATCATCGTTCCTCTTGATAGTGGATTCCAATCAAATAGAAATAAGCAATTAAAAAAAATTAACACTTTTATTCTTACAATTAACAAAGAAGGAATGATTGTACAGGGGAACATTGTACAGTATTTTCCAACAACGAAGGGCATAAAAAAATTACAACCAGTGTTGTTTAGTAATATGGTTAACGAGCAACCAGTAGAAACTGATGGTAAATTTGTATATCTCGGAATATTCGATGAGTATCTATATGAAGTCCAATATAAAAATGGCAAACAAAAATCATTTGCAGAGCGTCGCCCCTATTCAAGTAATATAAATTCTTCTAAAATAGCTTCACGTCAGAAATGCATTGATTGGTACCTTCAAACTTATGAAAATGGTGTATTGGTAAGTGAAGAATATCTATACACTACGTGCGGTAATTCAATAGACAATGAGGAGGTTGGCCCAGATGGTGGTGGCGGCGGTAATGATATTGAATATGAATTTCAGGTTAAAAAGACAGTTAAGTGGATTGTTGCTGAAAATCCGGGTTGGGGAGGTCAGATTATCTCAGAAGAAACGATAAAAGGCAAGCGTTCTTCGTCTGAACCAGAAGGCGGACATTTTACAGAAATCAAACATTATGCTTCAATCTGTAATTTTTGTTCGAATGCTACTGACGTTTGGGCAGAAAGTAGTAATTCCTTGTCTGCATCAAACCAATCGGCAAGTGCTAGGGTATCAGGTCTATTTCAGTATAACGGATCTACGACTAGAGAAGAGGGAAGTAAAAGTTGGTCGTTTTCAGAATTGTTTCCTTAATTTTTAACATTCCATAAAAATATTTCTGTGTTAAACAAAGTAGTCAATCCATTTCGAGTTAAACTGTATAAGAATTTGATTGGAGGTTAACTAAGTTGTCCTTTCTTTTATAAACAGATATAGAATCATAGCTTTTTTCTTTGAAGAATTATAGCTAATTCAGCCAATTGGTATTTTTCTCGAGATCAATAAAATCTTTTTGTACTAAGCTAAACATATTCAAAAAACAATAACTTACTCATAATTAATTATAAAACTCTATACAATAGCGTTTTAACAACCTAGCTTTTTATTAGATCTGAACTCAAAAAGTATGCTCAAAAGGTAAAAAACCTGTTTTTTTTAAAAAAATTAGTGCACTAGTTTAATCAGAAATAATTTATGAGTTTGCAGCTAAACAGGAGTTGGTTAAATACGGAGCGCCCCATACCCTTTTGTAAAAACACCCTTTTCTGTGAAATACAAAAAAATATTACTACATATAGCGCTAGCATAGTCGAAAGAAGATTAAAATCGGTCAATATACCCAAACTTTGGTGCATTAAAGATAAGCAAGTAAAAAACTAATGGGAAACCGGGTAAGGATTTAAAGCAACAAGTGCCTATATTTAGCACAATAGTTGCCCGGTTCTACCGATAACTATATTTAAGATCATCTATTTTTAAAGCAGCATACCACAACCATAATGACCGGCCTAACTTTTCTTTCAAACCGCTCCATACTTGACAATGATTTTTACAAATTTACCATGCAACAGGCGGTGGTAAGGCTTTTTCCATCGGCCATGGCCCGTTACAGTTTTATAAACAGGGGAAAACACCTGTTTCCGGCAGGCTTCGGAGATATTTTAAGGGAAAGGATAAATGGGATGTCAAAACTCTTCCTCACTGGTCAGGAAAAAAGATTCCTGGCGGAGAACTGCCCTTATCTTGATCCGCTTTATCTCGATTTCCTTTCGGGGTACCGGTACGATCCGGGCGAGGTAAGCATCAGCCAGCATGGCGAAGATATCAAGATTGAGATTGAAGGACATTGGTACCGTTCTATACTTTGGGAAGTACCGATAATGTCGCTGATCTGCGAACTCTATTATGAACTTACCGGTGGGGAAAGAATATCTGATGATGAAATTATTAACCGGGCATCAGTAAAGGCTGCGCAGTTCCGCTCGCTGGGTGTAAATATAGCCGAATTCGGTACCCGCCGCCGCCACAGTTACCATGTACAGAAACTTGTAATCGATACGTTTAGCCGCCAGGGCGGAAAAATGTTTGTCGGCACAAGCAATGTCCACCTTGCCATGCTCCACCAAACCAAACCTATAGGTACGCATGCCCACGAATGGTTTATGTATCATGCCGCAGTATATGGTTTTCCGCAGGCAAATTCAACAGCATTACAACATTGGGTAGATGTTTTCCGTGGGGATCTGGGTATAGCACTTTCAGACACGTATACAACAGATGTTTTTCTCGGTCAGTTCGACAAAATGTTCTCCAAACTTTTCGATGGGGTGCGCCAGGACAGTGCCGACCCGATTGAATTTGCCGATAAACTCATTTCGCACTATACCAAACTCGGGATAGATCCCTTAACCAAAACCATCATTTTCTCTGATGGCCTTGATTACGAAAAAGTTGCCAGGATCCATGAACACTGCCAGGGCCGTATCGGTTTTTCATTCGGAATCGGTACAAACCTTAGCAACGATGTGGGGCTGGAACCCATGAATATCGTGATCAAAATGACAGAAACGAGGCAGCCCAACGGGCAATGGACCCCTGTAGTGAAGTTGTCGGATAGTTTGGATAAAAATACTGGCGATAAACAGATGATCGCCGCAGCGAAAACCATACTCAATATCCGCAGTTAGCAAACGAAGTAACATTCTAAAAACCTATAAATTTAAAGAAGCATAATAGAAACCGGCAGGCTAACTTTTTGATTAAAAGATAAACGGACAATTAAAACTGCGAAAATGCATTTTGCCCGCTTAACGATTAATTCTACGGATTTTGAAAACCGTTTTTCTCAGCAGGGCAAAACCGTTGGTAAGCCTTTGTTTTTTCGTTACAATAGGAATACTTAATATGGCTAGCAACGAAATACAGGCCGAAATACCAAGGGAACCGCCATAACCATTAAAAAACCGGCTCGTATTCATGAAAATGATACAGAATACTGCCCCGGCCAAACCGATTAGCCAGTAGGCGGATACCAGACGGCTGGATACCATGCCGATAAAAGACGAACCGATGAAAACCAGGGGTATATTTTTTACCAGATAAGGATCGGCTATGTGTGGGAAGAAGTGAAAAAACAGGGCTACAGAAAGGGATAAGATAGCCGATGAACGGACCGGCCCCTGCCCTAATCCTTCGTTAAGGTAAAAGGTAAGCATAGCACCCGAAAAGCCGGTTATAATCAATATCAATCCGTTAAGCATAGGAAGCAATAAGATAATAAATAAAAGAAGTAATAACCACACCCGCAAAGGCCAGCGTTCCAAGTTTGCCCCCTACTCCCGAGAAAAGACTTTTGGAAACAACAATGAGTATTGCAGTAAAAAAACTGGCCGTGAGCACAAACAGGATATTCGGTGCAACCGCCGTGCTCGACATTCCGATAAATGCACCACAGTAAACCGCCGCCGGAAGCTGCCGGAGATATTCCGACTCTTTTTTAAATATTGGCAAAAAAGACCCCGTAAGCCCTACTGCCGAAGCTGAAATCACCGGTCCAAGCGATAGGTAATGGTTCAGGTAAAAAGAAGAAACCGCTCCGATCGGGATCCAGCATACCACCAAAATATGTTCATACTGGTGTTCGTGATGGTGCAGCTGCCCCCGTAAATAAGCGACCAGTATTAATGGACAGATAACCAATATGGAAATGATAGACCACCACGACTGCAGGTTTTCGCGGAAGATGGCAAACAGAAAAATGACCTGGATAGATAAAAGGAATATAATCGAAACTTTTCTACTCAACTTTTTGATGCCCATAAAGCAAAACGGCGGGATTTTTTGCAAATCTAAAAAAAAAGCATGGATCTCATACACCGCCGCCTGTTAAAGGCTTTATCATTACTTAAATTGAATATTGGACAGAAGTTAGGCATCCTACACAAAACGTAGATTGGAGAATAGAAGGGAAATCATAATAAAAGGTTTGCGTAGCGGATTAGCTATCTTTGCTTTAGAAAGATCATTTTATGCCCAGAAACCCAGTTAAAATTCCGGTAAACAGCTTCGCCAGTGAGCCTGATGAGGGTATTACTATTGATCGGATTTCTTTTGAAGCTTTGCCGCCTTTGGGCGAATGGGAACAGCCTGAACGGCATGACCGGCATTCTTTCTTTTTATTGGAAAGGGGAAGTGTGAGGATGGAAATTGATTTTCAGGTGTACGATATCCAATCACCTTCGCTGATTTATATGCATCCCGATCAGGTACACCGGATCATTGCATATAATGGGGTTACTGTATGTGCCTGGGCCCTGACTGATGAGCATCTGAATGCCGGTTTTTTACCACTGCTTGAAGGGGTAATCCCTGCTGCCCCGATGTTACTTGATGAACAGCAGTTTGAGGTGATTTTACAGACCACCACCTTACTGATGAAATTCTGGGCAAGAAAAGATGTTCCTTTATATCATACCTTACTCAATGAGCAGGGCAACGCATTGGTTGCACTGGTGATTTCTCTTTTCATTGAGCGTATCCCCTCTTCCCATCAGAGCAGGCAGGAACAGATTACCAAAGCTTTCCGTAGGCAGCTGGGATTGGATTTTGTACAAAAAAAACGTCCGGCAGATTACGCCAGGGCCTTACATATTTCTATCTCCTATCTGAACGAGTGCGTGAAAAGTACAACCGGTCAGCCGGTTTCCCACCACATTCAGGAACGTGTTGTTTTAGAGGCTAAACGCCAGCTTTACCATTCAAACCGGTCTCTCAAGGAAATTGCTGCATCTTTAGGTTATGATGATTATCCTTACTTCTCCAGATTGTTTAACAAAATTGCAGGTATGCCTCCTATCGCTTTCAGAAATAAAAACCGCGATTAGTCCAAGTCTTTCCCTGTTTAAACCTATTCAGATCATTTCTATTACCCTTTCTTTGCATCAACAAAAATGTAATTAAAAATGGGAGCAGATCACAAAAAAGTACTTATTTCCGGTGCCAGCTTTGCCGGGCTTTCAACAGCCTATTGGATGAACCGTTTTGGCTATCAAGTAACTATCGTAGAAATTGCACCGAACCTGAAAAAAGGTGGAACACCGGTAAATATATTGGGCAGAACCATCAACATTGTACGTAACATGGGCCTATTTGACCAGATCTACGCCAACAGGCTCCGTATGGAAAAAATGGAGATGAAAAATTCAGCGGATATCACCCAGCTAACAGATTATCACGAGCAGCGCGGACAGGAAGAATATGAAGTGGAAAGGGATTTTTTACTGCAGCTTTTGCTCGGGCTGATCAGCGATGATGTAGAAATTATTTACGGGGAAACCATTACCACGCTGACTGAAAACAGCGGCATGATGGATGTCACGTTCAAAAATAATGCACCACGCTCGTTTGACCTGGTATTTGGATGCGACGGGATCCATTCAGCTGTACGCAGGCTGTGGTTTGGTGAGGAAAAAGAGTTCTCCCATTTTCTGCAGGCTTACTTTTCCATCACTATTGTAGATAAACTGCTGATTGCCGAAAACACAACCCAGCTATACAGCGAAGTTGGTAAAACGGTTATGTTAAACGCCTATAACGGAAAAACGGATATCTGTTTCGCCTATTTTTCGGAAAAAGAAGTACAGTATGATTACCGCAACGAAATGCAGATGCGCGGTATGATATCAGCACAGTTTAAGGATTCGGGCTGGAGAAGCAGGGAGTTATTGGAAGAGATCAGCCAATCGGAATCTTTTTATTTTGACAAACTTTGCCAGGTTAAAATGCCTTTCTGGACAAAAAGCCGTGTTGCGCTGGTTGGGGATGCCGGCTACTGCCCATCACCCGCAGCGGGCCGGGGCGGTTCGCTGGCTTTAGATGGAGCTGCTGCTCTGGCAGATTCATTCGTTAAATACGCCGGAAATTTTGAACTTGCTTTTCAGGATTACAACAGCAGTCTCCGTCCATTTATTGAGCAGGTTCAATCAGAAGTAATAGATTTTGGCCTTGATGTACTGATTCCCAGAACTGAAGAAGCCATTATAAAGCGGAACAAAGAAGGTTTTAATTTTTAAGTTGCAGCACATTTGAATTATAATAATTAGGCATGTATTAATTGGGTGTGAACAAAAAACCACACCCATTTCTACAGATCCGGAAACTAAACCCAATAGTATATATTAGCTTCTAAATAAGTCTGAAGGCACTGCTAATAAAAACAGCTGTGCTTGTACAACATCAGAACACTGCCTCCCTCCCGTTAGTCTAACGGTTTTAAAACTGAATCAGTGCCTGAAACTAATTCCCGCCTTCTTTCCAATCGTCGCTTAGTTTACCCAGCCACTGATGATACATTTCATCTCCAGTGTGCTGCGTAAATTCTATATTCAGCTCGTTAACCCCAAGTTTGAGATGCGAGTTACATAACATTACCAAAACTTTCGAAAGCTCTTCGCGCATACTACTGGGCCGTCCGGCCCGGATATCGCACATCATAATCGCTGCCGGCCAGGGTTCATCTTCGCTGCACCTCCATATCGATCCCTCCCCCAGTTCCCTTATGGCTACCGTAAT
>NZ_DJDT01000223.1 GCF_002432345.1 Pedobacter sp. UBA5917 | reverse complement strand
CGGTTTATCTCCCGTAAAATCTCTCCGTTTTTAAGTAAAAGCCCTTTTGTTCCCAGCTTCTGATAAATAAATGCATATTGTCCATCGGCCGATGTAATGGCCGAATCGCCAAAACTATAGGTGTACGGGCACAATTGATCGGTTTTTCCATCAGGATGATAGCACATTCCGGCAGAGGCCCAATCAACAATAGAATGGCCTACCCAACAAATGGTTTTTAGAGTATTGGTTTTTATACTTTTTCGGTCCATGTTTTACTCAGTGCAATGTTTGGGCTTGGCGATAAGCGTTTGGCGTTAAATTGTTTTAAAATTGAAATTAGCATTTTTATAATTAACCCTAACCTATCCCCTCAAAAAGTTAATCGTATGTAGCCTCCTTAAAAGGCTCTCCACCAACATACAGATCGAAGTTGATGGATAGGCCCAGTTTAGCCATGCGGGCAATATTTTCTCGGCTAATATCCGGACCGCCTATCATTCCATTTCCATTATGGATATCCATAGCAACCTGAATGTAACCTTCGGCTTTTTCTACCAGTTCTGTTACGCCTTTTTTATCTGTTTCGAGATAACTTAATAGTTTGCCCAGTTTATCTTCAAATTCATCGGGTTCGGTATTGGGTAATATCCTTAATCCGCTATATTTATAAACAGCTCTGCCGTTCTTTCTTAAATGGCCTTTATTCCAGCTTTCGTAAACAGATAGGGTAGTGCTTGCTTTCAGTTCAGTTTCGGTTAATGTTGCTGAGGTAGCAAAAAAATAAACGCGGTGATAGGGCTCTGTTCCAATATTGATAATTTTACCCGAAACAGTATCTATGTAAACTGCAAAGTAAAACCGCTCATCCTGTACGGGCAGGTAAGCCACCATACATTCGTGGCTTTCGCAGTCTATCCTGTCTATCTTTAGTTTGTTGCTGATGTAAACTGGTGCATGGATTTCGAGATATTGTTCGGTTACACCTAGTGTTTTTTCTTCGAATTCCTTTTCAATAAGTACTGCAAGCTGTTCGTCTGTCATGAAATACATTTATTTTCCAGATGCTTCTATTCTTTTTCGCCATTCGTATAAGCCATCAAAAACGTCACCATTTAGAAAAGTATCTAAAAACTCGGCGAACGAATTTGTTAATGTGATTACGTTTTTTACTTTGTTGTAAATGCTGTAATCGTTTTTGTTGGCAGGATTTATGTTTATTGCCCAACTATCGCAGTAGATCATGTACTCTGCGAAATGAAAGTCGGTTGGGTGTACCGTATAGGTATTCACCTCTTTTGAATTATCAATAATTTCATCCAGAGGGATAATTCTAAAGATATTTTCTTCTGATTCGAAACCGTTTGCGAAACTGTAAAATTCTACATAATCATCGGGCAGTTTAACATGCATGGCGTTTTCAAAATGTGCAATCTCTTTTGATGAAGCAGGCGCAAAAAGCGTAATTCCAAGTTCGTCACTGTTGGCCTTAATGCGTGCTATAATGTCTGTTATTGTGGGGTGCATGAGTTGGGTTTGTTTGATAATTGGGATTTGGTTGTGGGGTTTTAGCGATAAGCGAAGCAGTCGGAAGTCGGAAGACCGAGGTCGGAGGTTTGGTGTGTAATAGCGAATTGCATACTATGGGGTATGGCGCTGACTTAGTTTGGGAATTGAAATTTGATCATTGGTAATTAGCCTACTGCCCTTGCTTAACGAAGCTAATAATGTCGTCGAATTTTTGATCGAGCAGGAGTTTATAAAGCTCAATTACTTCTTCCCACGAATTTAGTTTTGTACTTATTGTTTCCTGCTCTTCGAAATGGATATAGGCGGTAAGGTCTTTCTCAACCTCTATCACATTTTCATCATTTTTAATAACGCCCACCCAAATTGCCCCATGCTCATCATCCATTTCTTTAAGCTCCCTGATGGCAAGTTTTATATCTTCGATGTTTACATTGTCCATCGCATCAGACCATGCCCGCTGTAAATAATTTTCAGTTTGACTCATTTTTCTATTTTAAAATAACTTGCTCGTATTTAATTAGAGAAGTGTAAAGTGCATAAATTTTTAGCCTGGCAGTTTCAGTTAACCCCTAACTAAAACTAAACCTTTCTCCTCATAATAAATACAATACCCGATGTGCCGCCTGAGCCCGAATAAGTATCGGTATAATCGAGTGTTTGCACAAGTTCGTATTGGTTTTCTACCATATAATTGAGTATTGCAGCGTACGATTTTTTATTGGTTAACATTTCCGAATACTGCCTGCCTTCTTTTACCTGCTCTGGCGAGTCTCCTAAATCCACATCAACTTTCAGCCTTTTGGACAAGAACTTACCCTGGATTAAAATATAGGCATAAGCATACTTTGTATCCTGAATGCGATTTTCGATGATGGCTTTTTTTGTTTCCTGTGAAAAACCAGCAAGTGATATTGTGGTTAGGAGCACTAGTGTTAAAATAAACTTCATTGTTGGTAGGTTTTAGGTGTGTGTTGATTTTGTTGGAAATAAATCTAAAGCACAATATAGCGCATAAGCCGAACAGCTACAAATTTAGTTGGTTATGGTTTTGTTAAATGGACTTGAGTTGAATTTGGTTTCCCGCAGATGCCGCAGAAAAATACCGCAGATTATTGAGGGTTAGCGATTAGCGTATGGCGACTTGCGTTAAGTCCGTCTGAAAATTGAAGTTTGGTTGTTGGGGTTTACCGCCGGGCGTTTGGTGCTTCACGTTAACTTTGTCTGAACATTGGAATTTGATTATTGGTAATTAATCCTGCGAACTGAAAGGTATGGCTGGTATTCTGCGAAATCTGTGCGATCAGCGGGAAACCTTTACCGTCTTTTTACTCCCGCAGATTTAAGGTGATTAGCGCAGCGTTTGGTTGAAAATTTGTTATTGGGATTTAGTAATTTTCAGTTAACCGATTAACTTCCTGAGCGTAGCCGAAGGGTATACAGTTAACCTCTAACGTCATTGCGAACAGAAGGGCAGGCCAGTGATGCGGAGTGAAGCAATCATTTATTCAACATGAGCTTATATTTTCTTAAATGCCTTATATGGTGCAAAAAAAAAAGAGGCCGTATAATTAACCTGCCAAATAGCTAAAATATTAACCATATAAGAAATATAAGGCACATATAAGTTTTACAATTTGCTATTTTCAGTTAACCCTCTTAGCGTAACCTGTCCCGAGTATTCGGGAGTCGAAGGGTATACAATTAACCGCTAACGTCATTGCGAACCGAGGGGCAGGGCCGGTGCGGTGGAGTAAAGCAATCTTTTATGCAACATGAGCTTTTTTTTACTTAAATGCCTTATATGGTGCAAAAAAATGAGGCATTATAATTATCCTGCCAAATAGCTAAAATATTAACCATAAAGGAAATATAAGGCACATATAAGTTGTACAGTTCGCCATTTTAAGTTAATCCATTTGTACAGTCCTCGCTCCTTCATTGCGAACCGAAGGGCAGAGCCAGTGTGTTGGAGTGCATCAATCTTAGAACCTAGCTTATTGGCGTTTCAACCTGCCTGTTCCGAGAATTTTTAAGGCCGTTTTTTGTTGTTCTGTTGTTAGGTTACTGGTATAAAGTGATAGTGCTTTACCACCACTCATTTTTGTGAGGTAAATTCCCGTAATGCCATTTTTTGTGTCTCTGGAGAATACGATCTTTCTGTAAACATTTTGAATGGTATCAACCCTGCAATTTTGGTTTTTGATATCATCAGGGATCGATATCGGGTAATTAAATTTTTTGTTTTCGTACTTACATTCTGCCACAAAATCATATTTTTTATTTTTGGGGTTATCTTTGGCGGTTGCGGGCCGGATATTGATAATTTCGACCTTTGGCATGTTTTTGTGATCATAAGTTATGCCATCTTTCATAAACTGAAATGGAATAGAACTTCGCCAATCTCCATCTTTTAAATATTCATCAATGGTTTCTTCATAATCGTTTGAGTAAAATCCAAAATCAAATTCAAAGGTGATATCATCTCCCTTAATTTTTCCAACATAAGAGTCAACCCCTTGCTCCTCTATAAATTTAAAGTCCTGGGGAAAGTCAAAAAGGTAGTCGCCAACCTCAATTGTTTTCCATTTTTCTTCTGTTTTTTTGTGGGTTGGTTTGCAGCCAAAGAAAAAGAATATTAGCGCAATGCTTAGCAGTGTTTTCATTTGTGGTTAATTGTTGGTATTGCACATAAACCTGTTTGTTGTACAGTTCTTATGCCCTTGTTTTTTGGTGCAAAAAGCCTGGTTTATGATTGGTAATATCTTATTAAGGTTTGTTTAGGCTAACAAAGCGTATACTATAATTTGATTTCCTGGTTATCATCGCCCCAAATTAAAAGTTTGCCAATGTTTTCAATGTTTAATTTTTCGGCCTCATTTATCTTATCCAAACGTTTTTCGAAAGATTGAAGTGCGGTTTTAGCTTTTTCAACTGCTTTTTTGAGCTCATATCGATCAACTGAAAGCGTAATTTCTGATGGTGCAGGTTCAAAAGGTCCATCAAATTCATCAACCAAAAAGTCGAATATAACATTGTCACCATCAAATTTGATCTGTGGGGCAGGGTGCCCTTCGTAATAAGTTTTCTGTTGTGTAGAAAGGCTGTCCCAATATACAATGTCGCTCAGGCCTCCGCAGCATTGGGGAAAATATTTGTCCTTTCCGTTGATATTCAAAACATAACCGCCAAAAAATGTTGCGGCCTGTTGTCGCTCATATTTTCCATCTCTCATTTCCTGCGTATGATCGATGGTGAGTTTGGTTAAATTGTTATCGGTAATTTCTGAGGGTTTAAAAAATGAAGAACCTTTTAAATAAGGTGTCAATTTATCTTTAAAACCTGCTTTTTCAAAACATTCCTGATGATAAGCATTCCAAATTTCAGGATGCTCCCAATATGGATATTTGTGAGGTGCAGTTATCCCCTGGTTATTATATCCGATTTCAATTACCGGTATCAAATCTATAGTGAGCATGCTTGTTAATTTACTTGCTACAAGGTAAGGGTTTTAGCTTACAGTTTTAAATTGGTGTTTTAAAGTTAGCTTGCCATACTGCCCCTAAAAGTATAGTACCATTTGTTGCCAAATGTTTTGGTTGGCAGTTTATTTGCCCGGTAAAATTTTCGGTTAACCGCTAACGTCATTGCGATCCGAAGGATAGGCCAGAGAGGTGGAGTGAAGCAATCTTTTTAGTTTAGTTTCTAATCCGTGTTTTCCGTGCATCCGTGGCTTTAACGACAAAGTAAAGAGGAGTCAGATGTCGGAAGACCGGGGGTCGGAGGCTTAGTGTGTTACCGCGAATAGTTCAATAGTCGGTCGCTGTTTGGACAGTGAAATTTGGTTATTGGGATTTAGCAATTTACAGTTAACCGATTAACCAATTTATACAGTTAATCCATACAAAGCAATTAACCGGTTAACAATAATACTACCCTACCGTAGGCTCTTCTCCTTTACCGGCTGCCCTCCGTGTTTGCAGCAGTGTATAAGTGCTAATGTTCTGGTTCAGCAAATTCACTGTTGCTGCCCATGGTTCGGCACCATCGTTAATATCGAGGTTGGAGTTTATCCTTGTGCGCAGTTTGTAATAAAGCTCGTTGGCCTTGTTGCGTAATTCCTTTAATTTTTCGGTTGGGGCTGTGGCCAGTTCTTCGTTACGCTTGGTGTATGCCGTACTAAAATCGTTATTGGCTGTTTCGAGCTCGGTTAACCAGTTGCCCAGGTTTAAAGCGGTTACGGCCTCCTGCAATTCGGGTTTGTTTTTCCAATCGTTAACAATATTGCGGAGGATGGTGGTTTCGCTTTGGTAATTTTCTTTAGCTATACTGGTGCCGAACAGCGCCAAATGGGCCGAAAGGGTTTTGCCATGTTTGTTCAATATTGCATCGGCACTGTATGATAAACTTTGCACCTGTAAGCTAATGCCGTTAATGGCATCATCCCTCCGTTTATCCAAAGCCTCTATTTCTGCAGTTATCAAACTGGCCTGACTGATTTTGAACAGTTTTTCAATATCATCTTTTGCTGCAAGCAGTGCATCATACTGTGCGCTAACATTAAGTTTTTTTGGATTATTTTTCGATACGATATTTAAGGTATCAGTTAAGAACTGAATATACTCTCCGTTGCGGAGCGGTTGTAATACGATTGAGTTAATCATAGGTTTTAAATTAAATGGTTGAGTGTTTTTTACGTTTTTACTTTGATTTGTTGCTGCCCGTGGCAGGAAGGTTTCGAAGTAACTTTGATTTATTGCTGCCCACGGCAGGAGGGTTTCAAAGTAACTTTGATTTATCGCTGCCCGAGGCAGGAAGGTTTCAAAGTAACTTTGATTTATCGCTGCCCACGGCAGGGAGGTTTCAAAGTAATTTGAGCCTTTTAACCAAAAAAGATACTTTCCTGATTGTTTTTGTACTGTTTTTGCCGAACGCGGAGGTTCCCTAATCATGCCCGTTATTGCCATAACCTTTAAATTTTATGGGTAGTTAAACCCGTTAATAAAATGTGGGATGATTTAATTAACCGTGCGGATGGGAAATGATTGATGCACAGTTAAAAAGGGATAGCACTAAGATAACGAAATGGTTAGTTTTTAGCAAGCCTGGAGTTGGGAGTTTTTAGTAGAGTTTGGCGATGCTTAACCGCAAAGGCCGCGGAGGTTGGGCGCAAAGAACGCAAAGTATAAAGGCTGTCTGATGTCGGAAGACCGGTGACCGAGGTTTGGTGTGTAATAGCAACCGCCCCTTTGTTCCGTCATTACGAACCGAAGGGTAGGGCTGTGGAGTGAAGCAATCTTTTATGCAACATGAGCTTATATTTTCTTAAATGCCATACATAGTGCAAAAAGAATCTGGTATTCTAACGATCCTAAAATATTAACCATATAAGAAATATAAGGTATATATAAGTTGAACCGTTTGCCATTTTCAGTTAACCAATTTATACAATTAACCAGTTAACCAACTAATACAGTTAACCAATTAAAAACTTACAGCTATTTTAAATATATTTGGATATGGAAACCTCCGAAAAAACAAAAAACACGCACCTTGGCCGTAAAATAAGCCGCATCCGCGAGCTCCGCGGCATGAAACAGGAAACTTTAGCCACCGCTTTAGGCATTAGCCAACAGGCCATTAGCAAGCTAGAGCAAAGCGAAGAAATTGAGGATACCACGCTAGAGAAAGTTGCAACCGTACTGGGTGTAACCACCGAAGCCATTAAAGCATTTTCTGAAGAATCGATATTTAATTACTTCAATACATTTAATGATAGCAGTTCAGGCGACTTTAGACAACACTGCACTTTCAACCCGCTAGATAAAGTTGTTGAGCTTTATGAAAGGTTATTGGCAAGCGAGCGCGAGAAAGTAGAGTTGTTGAAGAATAAGTAATAATTAGTCCGATGTCCGAAGACGGAGGACCGAGGCTTGGTGTGCCATAGTGAACCGCCTACTCCGTCATTGCGAACCGAAGGGTAGGCCAAGTGAGGCGGAGTGAAGCAATCTTTTTTAAAAAATTATTGTAAGCACAAGTCTGGCCGTTACACGGGCTAAGGCGCTAAGACTTGCGATAGAATACGTTATGTTATGCTTGATTTTACAAATAGTTTTCCGAAGTCAGTAAGTTCGAACATTCCTTGTTTAACTTTTTGTGAGTCAATGCGGAGATTTTCTGGTATGGAAGAGAAATGATCTTTATATTCGTCTAATAATTTTGCTGTGAGCCTTTGGTAATCTTCCTTGAATATTAAGTAGAAATATTCTGACAAATCCCTAATTAGGCCTAATGAAATAAGGTTGTCTAGGTATATACTTAAATTATTGCTAAAATTTAACTCTACTTCGTCACTTATGTCATTGGCTTTCTGGCATAGTGTAATGTAAGATGATGTATCAATCTGCGGTTTATAATTAGGTTTTAAAAGATCTTCAGCTGATTGTGCTTTAACATCATGTTTTGACAATGTGATATAAGGAATAGCGTCCTTAACAGAGAAATATTTAATAATCTTTGCCTCATCAGGAGATAAGCGATCTATTACCTGAATAAAACTTGGATGCGCAAATTGAATAGTTTCTGTACTTGAAGCAGATGTTAAAAGATTTATAAATGCATTACTAATTTCATCGTTGGAGACATATGTAAATCTCTCCAAAATTGGCATTGAAATTTCTGTAGGAACCTCAATAATTTTACTATCATCAATTTTTGATAGCCGCTCTTCATATTTTTTTAAATTGTTCTCAAAGTAAATTCTTGTTCTTTCATTTGCCCATTTTATTGGCCAAAGTAAAGTGTTCCCAATATTAATGATAGTTCCTAAAGCTTCGCTGACTTTCCTTCCAGGATTAGATAATATATCATCATAAGCTTTTTCAACAACTTTGTTGTTCCCCAGATTAATTAAAGATTTATCCATATATATTCTGAATTTTTACTTCAATTTAATAAAGGAAGTAACACTATTTAATTTAATAACCACAATATAATTAATTCATGACAAATAATAGGCATATTATTAATGCCTCCTTGGTGCAGATCTGGTATGCGGACTTACATAAGTTCCATCTTTTCTGGTATAACCTTTTACATGAACAGTTCCTCCCGAAGAAGTACTTGACCTAGTTGTAGAACCGGAAGATGAAGACCCGCTTGATGGACTATTTTTGATTAATCTGCCATATTTATATAATGTAACAGGCAATCCATCATAAACATAGCCATATCCAGTTGTAAACGTAAGATTATCAACCTGCTTTTTTGAGAGTCTTTTTAATCGTCTCCAGCTTGATAGCTGTGAGCTAAAGCCATTTGTAGTTCCATACTTTATCGATGTACTTTTTTTGCCTTTCAAATACAAAAAAGCTTTACCTGCCTCTATTGAAGTTGGTTGATCGATTCCATTTAATGTGCTGTAAACCGATGTTTCTGTATCTGAAACTGTAAGGTAATAATTTGTAGTGCAGCTCGAAAGCATGAACATTGCTACAAAGAATAAGAGATTTAATCTTTTCATTTTTTTAATATTATTGAGCTAGCTAATTTAAATATCAAAACGGCCGTAATGATACGGGAAACCATAAATACTCATTTTTGGTTATGTTAGTTGTGGTTCAATTATTTTGTAAAAGTCCAAAGAACGAATCGGTATCTTGTATTTTGCAACCATTTGATATGCATGCATTATATTTATTACCTTTGCGGCTCTTTCTAACTAAGGTTTATTCATCGCATTATACATGGGCAAAAACAGCATCGGCTCTACCATTACATATTTCTTTTTAGGCGAGTATTTTTCTGATGCCCTGCGCACCACCATTACCGTGGTATTGCCCATTATTTTATTCTTTTATTTGGGTAATCCTGAGGCTGCAAAAGGAATAGGGGTGGGTGCTTTGTTAATCAGCCTTACCGATTTGCCCGATAACCGGCTGAATAAATTGAAAACTGCCTTGTGGAGCATCATCGTATTTTTTACTGTTACCCTCGTGGTATCGTTGGTGTTGTATAGCCAATACCTTACCGCTGCGGTACTGGTGCTGGCTGCCTTTAGTTGCTCTATGTTTGCGGTGTACGGGCAAAAGCCATCGCTTATTGGCACCATGGCGCTTATTGTGTGCACGTTTGTAATGGGGTTGCACCCGGCCAGGCCGCTGTATTTTAGCAGTTATATTTTGTTGGGTGGCGTTTGGTACTATGTAATCAGTTTAATCCAGATTTTGATATGGCCTTACCGCTCGCTGCACCATGCTATTTTTGAGTGTTTAATGAGCAGTGCCACCTTTTTAAATGCCAAGGCCAAAAATTACGATGTGGATGTACCGTTGGATCTGCAACAGAAAGAAGCCATTAAACTGCACATTAAGGTTAACCAGAAACACGAGCTGATCCGTAATTTGTTGCTTACCGATAAGTACGCCATGAACCCCGATAACCCCAAAGGGCAACTGCTGTTGGAGCGGGCGAGGTTACTGATCGATTTATACGAACAGCTTAATGCCGTACATTACGATTATGCTTTGGTGCGCAAAACGCTGGCCACAGGTACCAGTTTAAAACTGATTGCCACATTGATAGAGTTGCTGGCAAAAGAGCTGGAAGAACTGGGCAGGCACGTACGTTCGGCAAAGGCTTATATGGGCGAGGTAGCCACCAATTTGGAATACCACCAGAAACGTGTAATGTTGCTGCGAGAGATGGAAAGCCTGAACGAAACCCAACGTAAAATTGTGCTGAAAGTAGTTTCGAACATGAATGATATTGTGCGCATTATCGAAATGATAAGGGGTAACGAGTGTACACCCGGGAAACATTTGCAGGAGCTGAGCGGTGCAATTTCCTATCCGTTATTTATCACCGGCGATCGTTTTTCGATTAAAGAACACCTTACCTTGAAATCGCCCATATTCAGGTTTTCGTTGCGGCTGGCCATCTGTTTCCTTTTCGGTTTTTTATTGATCTGGCAGCTCGAACCGAGTAAGTACAGCTACTGGCTTTTTTTAACGTTGGTAATTGTGGCGAGGCCAAAGTTTTCCATCACCTGGAAACGCAACCTGCAACGTTTAAAGGGGAGTCTTGGCGGTGTGGTAATTGGTTTGGTAATGGTTTATTTTGTGAAAAGTCCGGCCGTGCTGTTATCTTTTTCGGCGGTTTTCTTGCTGGGGTTTTATGCCTTTAACCGTTTAAATTACACCATCAGCGTGTTGTTTATTACCCCTGCCGTAATATTAACCTTGGGCAGTTACCAGGGGCATTTTGATCATATTGTACACGATCGTGTTTTATTTACTGTACTGGGCTGTGTGATTGCCATTTTTGCCACTTACCTTTTTCCTATTTGGGATAGCCGACAGTTAAAGGCGAAAATAAACAGGGCCACGCAGGATAGTTTGCAGTATTTACAGGTAGCTATTGAGCGTAAAGAAAACCTGGGAGAAAACATTTCGCGTATGGCGCGGAAAAATGCGAACCTGAGTTTATCGGCACTGAGCGAAGCGATTGAATCGGCCAGTCAGGAGCCTGTACGCAAACACCTCGATTTTAATGCACTTTATGGTGTGCAATCAACCGTTTACCAGATTAACGCCATTATTACTTCCATTTACCTTTCGCTAAACCACAAACCCGAACAGGCCGATCCACAAGTGGTAAAGCAGATTGTAAATAACCTGAGCGATGGCGCGGTTTTACCAACCGGAAGCAATGAGCAACCTGATGAAATAGACCCCGGGAGCGACCATTCTACGAAACAGAAACTGGCACATATTGAGGCTTTGTCTGTAGCGTTTAGCAGGTTTAATGCAGCTTTTAGGGGCTAGTTTTTTTCTCACGATTCGTCCGTCCCCATTCAATTTCGTGCGATTTGCCTTTGGCCCTAGCCCCGATTGAACGAATCCCGATTTTACATCGGGAGCAGGGAAAGCGGGACCGAAGCAACCCTAAGAACCGCTGATGATGCGCTCTAAAACACTAGCTTTATTGTTTTTACCACCTAGTAGAGTCCGTGTCTCTTTAAAGGAGGAATGAAAAGCTGTGGGAGGTCGAACCATTTATCTGCAAGGACCCTGAAATTCATGCTTGCGCTCGTTTCCAAACGAGTGCATAAATAGTTACACGATTTTATCGTTGTAAACGATATCCTATTCAACGCTCGTTAGAAACGAGCGTTAGCGGAGGTATACAATTAACCCTTTTCACTAGCGAAGTACTTTCTTAGAGTTGTCAACTTCCGTGCGTTGCGCCTATTTAAAGTTGACAACTCAATAACTCCTGCTTGTCCCCCTTTGAAGGGGGCAGGGGGATGTATTTAGGCAAGGGGATGCAATTAGGCTAGGGGGATGGAAGCTGCAAAAGCTTGTAACAATTAACCAGTTAACCGATTTATACAGTTAACCGTTTTATACAGTTAACCTTTTCAGCAGTTATTCTTATCTTGTGCCCTTTAATAATTTCTCCACATGAAAAAGTCATTCCTAATTCTTTCCCTGCTCTCTTTTTTAACGGTAAATATATATGCACAGCAGAAACCCAATTTCTGGGATGATGTGCAAACAATTAAAAAGTACGATCAGATGTATAAGCCACCTGTTCATCCGGTGTTGTTTGTAGGAAGTTCTTCTATACGTAAATGGGATGATTGTACACAGATTTTTGCAAAGTATAATGCTTTAAACCGTGGTATTGGCGGTGCAGTAATTAACGATATTACCTATTATTTAAATGATGTGGTTTTTCCTTACCAGCCGAAACAGGTTGTGCTTTATGTTGGCGAAAACGATCTGCCGAACGAAACGGTAACACCCGATACGGTTTTAAACCGCACCATTAATTTATACCGCGCCATTAGGGCCAAATTGCCAACCGTGCCCATTATTTATATATCCATTAAACCAAGCCCTAGCAGGGATAAGTTTAGAGAAAAGGCAGTGGCTTCGAATGCTTTGATCAAAAAGTTTTTAGCTGGCGAAACCAACACCACTTTTATTGATGTATATGCTTTAATGCTGACGAAAGACGGCAAACTTAGACCTGAACTTTTTGTAGAAGATATGCTGCACATGAACGCTAAAGGTTACGCCATTTGGCGAAAAGCCGTTGAGCCACATCTAATAAAGTAATATTTCCTAGCGACTAGTCCGTCCCCCTTTTTAAGGGGGTAGGGGGATGAAGCATGCAATAGCTTAAAAAATATCCAGGGTGATGAAAAGCTGCGCAAACATAAACCAGAGTCCAAAAATTTCACCATATAAGACATGTGAGATCATGTAAGTTTTCCACGAGCCATAAGTCCGTCCCCCTTTTTAAGGGGGTAGGGGGATGCAACATGCAATAGCTTAAAAATATGCAGGGTGGTGAAAAGCTGCGCAAACTAAACCAGAGTTGTCAACTTATATGCAATGTGCCTATTAAAAGTTGACAACTCGAGCAACCTTTCGCCCATAGCCCCGATAAAACGTAAAGCCCGGAGCGAGGCACGAGTGAGGACTTGGAGTGATAGCGGGACCGGAGCAAACCGAAGAACCACTGGCATTGCGCTCCAAAAAATTCACCCTATAAGGCATATAAGATCATGTAAGTATTCCACGAGCCATGAGTCCGTCCCCCTTTTTAAGGGGGTAGGGGGATGAAACATGCAATAGCTTAAAAAATATGAAGGGGATGAATAGCTGCGCAAACTAAACCAGAGTTGACAACTCTACTACAGTTAACCGGTTAACTAGCTTGGCGTTTGGCGACAATTAACCAGTTAACCGATTAACCAATTTATACAATTAACCATTCATCATAGCAAGGTTTGTAAGAATTAAAATTATATATTTATTATTGCGTTCTAATCATCCCCGATCTTATGCATAAACTTCTACTTGTTGTTTTAACCCTCTTTATGGGGTACCATGCCGCTGCTCAGGATTTATTGGGTATTCCACAGATTGTGAATTACAATAATGAGCAGTATAACGGCGGGATCCAGAACTGGGAGGTTAAACAGGATAAACACGGGATTTTATATTTTGGCAATAACGAAGGCCTGCTTACCTTTAACGGCAGGTACTGGAACCTTTACCGTTTGCCCAATTATACTTCGGTACGCTCTATAGGTATCGATTCGAAAAACAGGATTTATGTGGGCGGCCAGGATGAGTTCGGCTATTTTTATCCAAATGAGCATGGCATTTTAAAGTATACCTCTCTATTAAACCTTATTCCCGAAAACCTCCGCAAACTGGCCGATCTGTGGGATATCTCGGTGATCAATGATGAAGTATTTTTTAGGTCGGTAAATGCAATTCTGCATTATAAAGATGGGGTGGTAAAAAGTTATAAACTAAGTACCACCTGGCAATTTATGGGGATGGCCAACAAGAAGGTTTTTGCACAGAACCAACAGGTTGGGTTAATGGTATTCGACCACGATATGTGGAAGCCCTTTTGTACCGATACGGTTTTAAAACGTTTCTCTGTTACGGCTGTGTTGCCTTACGGGGGCGATACGCTGCTGGTTTCTACCTTAAAACGTGGTTTCTTTTTAATGATCAATAACAGGCTTGTACCATTAAAAACCAAACTCGACCCTGTTTTTTTTAACGACAGGGTATATTTCGTAAACCGGATTAACCAAAATTTATATGGTGTTGGTACTACATCGGGCGGTGTGTACATTATGAACAGGTATGGCGAACTGGTGCAGAAATACAATTACAGGGAGGGTTTGCAGAACAACAATGTGAGGGGGATTTTGCTCGATCGCGATAAGAATATGTGGTTGGCACTGGATGATGGGATTGCCTATGTGGCGATAAACAGCGCTGTTAAAAATATTTTCCCCGACCGCAATAAACAGATTACCAGTTACGCTTTCCGGAAATATAACCAGTCTATTTATATCGGCACCTCTAATGGTTTATATACAGCAAAACTGAATAGTACCAATCCCGATTTAAGTTATGCGGCCGCAAATTTTGAAGAGGTAAAAAATACGAAAGGGCAGGTGTGGGGTTTGGATGAGTTTAACAGCCGGTTATTGATGGCGCATGAGGACGGTACTTATCTGGTACGGGATAATAATGCCCAGTTGCTTTACAGTTTACCGGGTACCTGGATGTACCAGAGCATGGATAATGTTTACCCTAGCAGTGAGGTAATTGCCGGAACCTATTGGGGGCTTCAGAAACTGGTATATACAGGAGGCACCTTTACCAATGGCGGAAAAATTGAAGGATTAAGGGAAACCCTGCGCTTTATTGTGGCCGATAACAACAACCCCGATCACATCTGGGCCTCGCACCCATACCATGGCGTGTATAAAATAGAGTTAAAACCCGATCATAAAAGCATACTGCGTACCACCATGTTTACCGATAAGGATGGTTTGCCCTCTAAACTTTATAATTACGTATACCATATCAAAAACAGGGTGGTAATTGCTACGGTTAACGGGGTATACGAGTATGATGCCACTAAAAAGCGTTTCGTTCATCTAAAGTTACTTGGAAATGCATTAAACGGTATATCTATCCAGTATATGAAAGAAGATAACGATGGCAATATCTGGTTTGTAACCAATAAAAAAGTTGGCGTAATCGATTTTAAAAAGCCTGCCGGAGGAAATCCTTTCACCATATTTTACCTGCCGGAGCTTGATGGTAAGGTGGTTGGTGGTTTCGAATCGATTTATGCCTTTGATAGCAAAAACATATTTATCGGTGCCAATAAAGGGGCTTATCACGTAAATTATGATAAATATATTGAAAACATAACCAAGCCAAATGTGGTACTGGGCATGGTAAGGATATTTGGGAAGGAAGATAGCGTGGTTTTTGGTGGTTATTTTGTGAAAAAGGGTGAGATACAGGATAAGCAGAATGAGCAAAACCTGCCCGAATATGTAAACAGCTTAAACTCCATGCACTTCGAATACGCATCTACCCTGTTCGAACATGATAAAAATATCAAATTTAGCTATCAGTTGGTGGGCTTCGATCGCGAGTGGTCGGCATGGGCCACCAAAAGCGAAAAAGACTATACCAACTTACCTGCCGGGAGATATACCTTTAATGTAAAAGCGCAAACCGATGTGGGCAACGAGTCGGCAGTGGTAAGCTACAGTTTTGTGGTTTTACCGGCCTGGTACAATACCATATGGATGAAAATTGTTTACCTGATACTGATCGTTTTATTGATCAGGCTGATTATCAGGTGGCAAAAACGTAAACACATTAAAGAGCAGGAGCGGATGAGTTACCTCCACCAGCTGGAGCTCGACCGGAATGAAAAGGAAATTGTACGCCTGCAGAACGAAAAGCTTGAGGCTGATGTAAATTATAAGAACAAAGAGCTTTCTACCATGACCATGCATTTGGTACAGCGCGGTAAAGTACTGGCCAAAATTAAAGAAGTAATTTCTACGGTAATTAAAAACCACGATATCAGCGAAAGTTCGCCGAGCTTCAGGCATTTAATCAGGCTGATCAGGGATGTGGAAAAGAAAGATCAGGAACTCGATCACATGAGTGTGCACTTTAACCATGTTAATACCGAATTCTTTAATAAACTTAAAGACCTTTATCCTGATTTAAGCCAGAACGATTTAAAATTCTGTGCCTATTTATCGATGAATCTTTCGTCAAAAGAGATGGCGCAACTGATGAATGTAACCATTAAGGCCATAGAAGTTGGCCGTTACCGGTTAAGAAAAAAACTCCAGCTTAAGCCAGAAACGAATTTATATGAATTTCTGATCGAAATAGCCCGCCAAAAAGCCCCTTAATTCAATGTTTTTGTTACAATTGTAACAATTTGTGCTGTAATAATTTAACTTTCTGTTTATCAGTGCGTTTATGCATTTACTGTAGGGCTTATGTAGGCCTGTATTAAGCCTTTTTCCTCCAAATGAGGGCTAATGTATGGTTCGTGTAGTATCGCTAAATTGTGCGATTGTATTGCTCCTCTATAGATTTGGATTTTATAAAACGGGCACCCAAAGCCCACGGTGTTAACTAACCAAATATTAACTTAAAACTAAATTCTATGAGAGGAAGATTTACACTCGTATTCTTCATGTTCTGTTTCCTGGTATTTCCGATGGCCCTATTGGCGCAGGATATTCCCGTTACAGGAAAAGTAACAGAACAAAATGGTGATCCTTTACCGGGCGTAACAGTAAAGCTTGATGGAACAACCAAAGCTGCATCAACCGATGCCAATGGTGTTTTCAGCATCCAGGCTCCTGTTGGCGGAAAATTAACCATCAGCCTGATCGGGATGGCCCCACAAACGGTAACTGTTCCAGCAGGAGGCCGTATTAATATCGCTTTAAAAACCGATTCGAAAGATTTAACCGAGGTGGTTGTAGTAGGTTATGGTACGCAGAAAAAAGCGCTTGTAACCGGATCAATCTCCAGTGTTAAAGCAAAAGATCTCGAATCAATGCCTATTAACAGGGTAGAGCAAGCCCTGCAAGGTAGAACTTCAGGTTTAACCATTGCTTCGGGCAACGGTCAGCCAGGATCTGCATCAACAGTGAGGGTGAGGGGTTTTACCTCTTTTGCATCATCAGGTAATAACGATCCGCTTTGGGTTGTTGATGGTGTGATTGTAGATAACGGCGGTATTGGTTATTTAAATCAATCAGACATCGAATCTATTGAGGTTTTAAAAGATGCGGCTTCGCAGGCAATTTATGGTGCCAGGGCTGCTAACGGGGTAATTATTATTTCGACCAAAAAAGGTAAAGAAGGAAGATTATCTATAAATTACAATGGATTTTATGGTACACAGGCACCGGCTAAAAAGCTAAAACTGCTCAACGCAACCGAATATGCAACCATTAGGAATGAGGCATATACCAATAGCTATAATGCAGCTACCGATGGAACTTTTACACTTCCGTATGCAAATCCATCATCTTACGGAGAAGGTACCGATTGGCAATCAGTTGTTTTTAACGATGATGCCCGCAGGCAAACACACGAGTTTAGCGTTTCAGGCGGAACTGATAAATCTACGTTTTATACCTCATTTGGTTATATCGATCAGCAAGGTATCGTAGCTACACCGATTTCTAATTTTAACCGTGCCAACATCCGTATCAACTCAACTTTTAAGCCTGCCAAATGGATAAGCTTTGGTGAGAATTTAGGCTATAGCCATTCGGTTAACAGCTCTTTAGGTAATACCAATAGCGAGTTTGGCGGTCCTTTAAGTTCAGCAATCCATTTAGATCCGATTACACCGGTTATTCAAACCGATCCAACTGCACTAGGTAAATCTCCTTATACCATTGCAAATATTATAAGAGATCCGGCCACCGGTTTCCCTTATGGTATTTCGGGCCCTGTTGGTCAGGAAATGAGTAACCCATTGGCTTATATTCAAACCAGATTGGGTAACTATGGTTGGGACCACAACATTGTTGGTAATGCTTTCCTTGAAATTGAACCCATTAAGGATTTAAAATTCAGATCATCGCTGGGAACTAAAGTTGCTTTTTATGGTTCGGAATCTTTTACACCGTTATTCTGGTTAAGCCCTTCGAATACAAATACAAAGGCGAATTTCTATCGCGAGATGAATATGACCTTAAACTATAACTGGGAAAATACCATCAGCTACTCAAAAAGTTTTGGTAAACACCATGCATACGCTATTTTCGGTCAGGGTTATTACATGGATAACAATAACCGTGGTTTAAACGTAAGGTTTAACAACGTAATTGCACAGGATTTTTATCAGGGTAACTTAAATTATAAACCGGCTACAGCCGATATCCAGGGCGATGGTAGTGATGCCACCTTGCATGTTGTTAACTCTTTGTTTACACGTGTAACTTACGATTATGATGAAAAATATCTATTTACGGGTATTATCCGTCGTGATGGTTCTTCACGTTTTGGTACAAACAACAGGTTTGGTTACTTCCCTTCGGCCTCAGTGGGTTGGGTACCTTCAAAAGAAGGTTTCTGGAAAGAAAACAAGATCGTTAATTTCTTAAAATTACGTGGTAGTTACGGTATTACCGGAAACGACGCAATTGGTGATTTCAGTTATGTATCGTTGGTTAATAGCGGACGTAATTATACTTTTGGCACTACAGATGTGAGCACCATCGGATGGAGTCCGGCTGCGTTATCCAATCCTGATCTGAAATGGGAAGAAACCCACCAAACAGATATTGGTTTAGATGCCACCTTATTTAAGGATATCACGATTAGTGCTTCTTACTTCAAAAAGAAAACCATTGGCGTATTGCAAACACCTTCTATCCCGCTTTATTTGGGCGCAGCCGGTGGTGCCGCAGAAAATGTTGGCGATATGCAGAACACAGGTATCGAATTCGAGGTAGGTTACAAAAAGAAAATCGGAGAACTTAGTTTGGGTGTTAATGCCAATATCTCGACCCTGAAAAATAAGGTAACCAAGTTATTGCCTGGAAGAGAATTTATCGAAGATAATGCACAGAGCTTTCAGGGTATGGGTAACTTTACCCGTACCGGACTTGGACGTTCATTTAATGAGTTTTATGGATACGAAGCGATCGGTATTTTCCAGTCGCAGGCAGAAGTTAATGCTTATAAAGGACCAGGTGGTACAGTACTTCAACCTTCTGCAAAACCTGGAGATGTTAAATTTGCCAACTTAGATGGAAATGAAACAATCAATGCAAGCGACCGTACTTATTTGGGTAGTCCGCTTCCGAAATATACATACGGTATCACCATTAATCTGGCATATAAAAACTTTGATTTTGTTGCCTTCGGAAACGGTGTAGGTGGAAATATGATCTTCCAGGGATTAAGACGTTTGGATGTGACTTATGGAAACTGGCAAAAATCAATTCTTGATAGATGGACACCTTCAAACACAGCAACCGATATTCCGCGTGTTGCAGATAAGGATCTTAACGGAAATTATACCAAATTCTCTAAAAATTATTTGGAAAAAGGAGATTACTTCCGTTTAAAAACCCTTCAAATAGGTTATAATCTTCCACTTAATGTTACTAAAAAAATTGGTGCACAAAAAGTTCGGGTATACCTGATGAGTGAAAACCTTTGGACAATTACAAAATATACAGGTTATGATCCCGAAATCGGTGGAACTGTACTGGGTGTAGATAGGGGTATTTATCCGCAGGCCCGTTCGTTTATGGTAGGTTTAAATGTTGGATTCTAAAAAAAATTAAAATGAAAAAGAATATTTTAGCTATTGCAGCCCTTTTAACTGCTTCTCAACTAATAGTTTCTTGTCAAAAACAGTTGGATGTAAATCCGCGTGAACGTATTCTGGAGACAAGTTATTATCAAACCCAGCAGCAGGCTTTTACTGGCTTGGTAGCTGTTTACGATCAATTGGGTAACCAATCAAGTGGATACCTTACCAAACTTAATTTATTTAGTTCTGCATCGGATGACCATTTTGCCGGTGCCGATTCTCCATCGGATTTAGGAGATATGCAGGCAATGAATAACTATACGGTAAACTCATTGTCGGGCGCCCCTAGTTATTTATGGAGCAAGGGCTTTACCGGTGTTTACCGTGCTAATGTTTTATTGAAAAAAATAGAAGGTATTAGTATGGATGCTGCAACCAAAGCAAGGTATATTGCCGAGGCTAAAGCATTACGCGCTATATTTTATTTTGATCTAGTGCGTATCTTCAAAAATATACCATTAATATTAACACCGGTAGAGCCTTCTGCTATGTTCGATGTTACTCAGGTAGCCCCTGCAGATGTTTATAAACAGATAGAAACAGATTTAACAGAATCGTTATCTGCTCTTCCGGTAACCATCCCTACTGCTGATGCAGGACGTTTAAATCAAGGTGCGGTTCATGCCGTTTTAGGTAAGGTTTATTTATGGCAACAAAAATGGGGACCAGCTGCAACTGAGTTTGCAACAGTTAACGGTACTGCACCGGGAGCGAGTACTTACGGCTATAAATTGTTAACAAACTTTGCCGATCTGTGGAACTGGAAAAACAAATTCAATTCAGAATCTATCTTAGAACTTAGCTACAATACCACCTCAAACATGGGTTGGAGCAATGTTGGTAGCCGTGAGGGTAATGTGATGGGTATTTTGGTAGGACCACGTAACTATGTACCTGTAATTGCTGCAAAAGCACCAGACTATGTTTCGGGTTGGAGCGTTATGCCAATAACCAAAGAATTATTTGATTTAATCCACTTCGATCCGCGTAACAAACCTACAGTTGCCAATTTAGATAGTTTGGAAAAGGCAGGTATTGTAACCTATAAACATGCCAATGATAATACCGGATATTTTGTTGAGAAATATGCAGGAAGGGTTTCTACAAAAGCAGCTGTTGGCCAGTTAGAATTAAACTTTGGTCAGAATATGTACGAAATACGTTTGGCCGATACATACTTAATGGAAGCCGAAGCATTATTGAAAAGCGGTGCAGCAGTTGGTGCAGGTAGCAGGGCTTATATTTTCTTAAATGCGGTAAGGGCCCGTGTAGGTTTAAATCCTGTTGAAGTAACCATGGATAATATAATGAAAGAAAGACGCCTTGAACTGGTAGCCGAAGGACAAAGGTGGTTTGATTTGGTTAGATGGGGACTTGCCCCAAGTAAACTGGCCTTTAAAGGATTCCAGGCAAATAAAAATGAAACTTTGCCGATTCCACAGGCAGAGCTGAACAACACCAAAATTCTTCAAAGCAAAGAGTGGGGTGGAACAAAATAAAATGCTCACCATCTAAATACGCTTAAAGTTTAATTGTCAACAGGGAGAAAGCTAAACCTTTCTTCCTGTTTTTTTAATCCGAACCATATTTTTTTCTATGCCATCTACAAAAACCTTTCAACTTTTAGCTGCCTGCCTGATTACCTGTTCATCGCTTTCGGCTATTGCACAAAACCGGGCCGATGTTTGGTTAACCAAAGCCGATCGCTCTGCTTTATTTACCAAACAGGCAACAGGCTTAAATTTCTCAACGGCAAAAAACAATCTGCCAACCATCGTAATCAATGAAAAGGAAACTTTTCAGCATATAGATGGATTTGGTTATGCCTTAACCGGCGGCAGTGCACAGCATATTGTTAAAATGTCGGCACAGGCAAGGGCTGCACTATTAAAAGAACTGTTTGCCACCGATGGCAATAACATTGGCGTAAGTTATATCCGCCTCAGTATCGGTGCTTCTGATTTAAACGAAAAAGTATTTTCTTATAACGACCTTCCCGAAGGGCAGACCGATTTAACACAGGCAAAATTTGATTTAGGGCCTGATAAAACGGATGTGATTCCGGTAATGAAGGAGATCCTTGCAATAAACCCAAAAATAAAAGTGATGGGCTCGCCATGGTCTCCTCCCTTATGGATGAAAACCACTTACGATGCCCGTGGAGGCATGTTAAAGCCCGAATACTACGATGCCTATGCCAAATACCTGGTGCGTTATGTCCAGGAAATGCAGAAACAGGGTATCGCTATTGATGCAATTACCGTTCAGAACGAGCCTTTACATCCGGGTAATAACCCAAGTTTGCTGATGGTTGCACCAGACCAGGCGCTTTTTATAAAGAAATTCCTGGGGCCGGCTTTTGAGAAAGCCAACCTTAAAACCAAAATTATCATATACGATCATAATGCCGACAGGCCCGATTATCCGATCACCATTCTGGATGATCCCCAGGCTAAAAAATATATCGATGGCTCAGCTTTTCACCTCTACGGTGGTAAAATTGATGCTTTGAGCGATGTACACGATGCCCATCCTGATAAAAACATCTACTTTTCGGAACAGATGGTGGTAGAGCAGCCAAACTCGACAGATATTAACATTGTAAATCCCGTTAGGCGGTTAATTATCGGCGCTACCCGCAACTGGAGCAAAACCGTACTCGAATGGAACCTTGCTGCCGACCCTGAAAATAAACCCTATACCGATAGGGGAGGCTGCCCGATGTGCCAGGGAGCGGTAACCATTGATAAAGATAATTACAGCCGGAACCTTGCCTTTTTTTCTGTTGCACATGCCTCTAAATTTGTGCGTCCGGGTTCGGTGCGTATTGCCTCAAACGATTTAACCGACCTGCCGAACGTGGCATTTAAAACACCCGATGGAAAACATGTTTTAATTGTGGCGAACAGTGGAAAAAATGCTGCCGGATTTAACATCAGTATTAACGGTAAAACACTTGTTGCTGCGCTCGATAAAGGATCTGTAGCAACGTATACCTGGTAATTATCTAAAACCTAAGCTTATTTTTTATGACTTTAACAAAATCAACTTTATATATTTTTCTGCTCTCTCTCGTTTCGTTTACAGGCTTTGGTCAAGGGTTTTTAAAGGCCGATGGAAAAAAAATAGTAAACGAAAAAGGCGAAAATGTGCTCCTCCGTGGCATTGGTTTAGGCGGTTGGATGCTGCAGGAAGGCTATATGCTTAAAATCAACAAAGAATCGCAGCAGTACCGGATCCGCGAACGTATTGAAGAATTAATGGGGCCGAAACAGACGCAGGAATTTTACGATACCTGGCTGGCCAACCATACCCGTAAAATTGATGTTGATTCGATGAAACGGTGGGGTTTTAACTCCATCCGTTTGCCCATGCATTACAATTTATATACCCTGCCGGTTGATAAAGAACCCGTTGCAGGCCAAAATACCTGGTTGGAAAAAGGCTTTGCTTTAACCGATAGCCTGTTGGCATGGTGTAAGGCCAATAAAATGTACCTGATTTTGGATTTACATGCTGCACCCGGCGGACAGGGCAATGATGTAAATATTGCCGACCGCGATCCATCAAAACCATACCTGTGGGATAGCGAAGCCAACCAGGCGAAAACAATTGCACTCTGGAAAAAACTGGCCGAGCGTTATAAAAATGAACCTTATATCGGTGCTTACGATATTTTGAACGAACCGAACTATGGTTTCGAAAATCCAACGGAAGATAAAAACGGAACAAAGGAAAAAAACAATGCCCCTTTAAGAAAATTAATGGTCGAGCTTACCAAAGCTATCCGCGAGGTAGATCAGAAACACATCATCATCATCGAAGGTAATGGCTGGGGCAATAATTACAATGGTATTTTCCCGGTTTGGGATAAAAATATGGTATTGAGCTACCATAAATACTGGAATTTTAATGATCAGAACTCCATTGCACATATCATCAAGGCCCGCGATGAACAGAATGTTCCGGTTTGGCTGGGCGAAACCGGCGAAAATTCCAACACATGGTTTACCGATGCCATTCATCTTTTGGAGAAAAACAATATAGGTTGGTCGTGGTGGCCGTTAAAAAAGATCGGTTCCAATAACCCGATGGAAATTAAATCGAACCCCAATTACGATGCGCTGGTAAAGTATATGAACAATGGCGGCAATAAACCGAAAGATAGCAACGTATACAGTGGTTTAATGGAACTGGCCATTTATGCTAAACTCGAAAATACCATTATCCACCGCGATGTAATCGATGCGATGATACGCCAGCCCTTTAGTAACGAAACCAAGCCTTTTAAAGCTAATTTGGTAAAAGATAAAAGCATTATTTATGCGGTTGATTATGATCTGGGCAGAAATGGTTTTGCTTATTTTGATACCGATACAGCCGATTATCATACCTCAACCGGTAAGTGGGGTGCAGGCAACCGCGGCAGGATTTACCGCAACGATGGTGTAGACATTGCAAAAGATTCTATCCAGTACGAAAAGTATTATGTAAACCATATCGAAAATGGAGAATGGCTGCAATACACCGTAAATGTTGCACAAAAGGGTGTTTATACACTTAAAATTAATGCTGCAGCTGATCAGGCTACCGGTAGGATTTCTATTTTTATTGATGGTAAAGAGGTAGCAAAAGATGTTGCTGTACCTAATACAGGGGGGGCGAAGAAATTTGCAACATTCGAAATCAAGAATATTGCTTTAAAGGCAGGTAAACAAAAAATTAAAGTACTGGCAGCTACGGGAGGATATAATTTTAGCTATATTCAGTTCGTAAAATAAAAACAAAACATACATCTTGAAAGGCACAAAACGAATCCTGGTTATTTTGGGGGCAATGGCTATTGCCATCGTAATCCTTTCGAGATGTATGAACGTTGCCGATCAGCTGCCTAAAGATATCAGGGGCGAAGCCTACACCGGAGCGGCCACCTGTATTAAATGCCATAAAGATTTATCCAGCTCCTATGCCCACAGTGCACATGGTTTAACTTCTAAACCTGTTGTAGACGCCGCACTGCTAAAGATTTTTGCACCTGATTCGAACAGTTTTACATTTGATCCACATCAAAAAGTGGTGATCGAAAAAAGGGACAGCGGAATTTTTCAGGTCGCCTATCGGGATGGCAAAGCTGTACGTGCCCAAAAATTCGATATCCAGTTTGGTTCAGGCGAAAAGGCTTATACCTATACTTATTGGCAGGGTAAAAAAATGTACGAATTGCCTTTATCTTATTTTGCGGCTATCCGTAATTGGGCCATCAGCCCGGGCTTTCCAAAACAAACCTTTTATTACGATAGGGCCATTACGAGCAGGTGTTTAGAGTGCCATGCGTCTTATGTAGAAAAAAAGGTAACCCAAAAATCAGCCTTTGTAATGGACGAGGAAATGGAACGTGGATCGATAATTTATGGTATTGATTGCGAGCGTTGCCATGGGCCCGGCAAACAGCATGTGGTATTCCATACGGAAAATCCTGAAGAGAAAACCGCAAAATTTATTACCATTTATAAAACACTGTCGCGCAAGCAGAAAATGGATGTTTGCGGCGTTTGCCATTCTGGCAATACATTGGTTGCGCAGCGCTCGGTATTTGGCTTTGAACCCGGCGATGATCTGGACGCGTATTACTCGCAGGATTTTGTGGGCTTTGGCGGCGGTAATCCCGATGTGCATGGTAACCAGACCACCATGTTGATGGGAAGCAACTGTTATCGGAAAAGCGAAAACATGACCTGCCAATCGTGCCACAATACGCACGAAAATATTAAAGGTAATTTAAGCATTTATTCGCAGCGCTGTATCAGTTGCCATCAAACTACTAAACACAGCCCAGCAACCTTGGCAAAGGGTTCGCTCACTACAAATTGCATCGATTGCCATATGCCGAAAGAGCCTTCAAAGCTGATCACTTTCCAACAGGCGGGCAAAGATCATTTAAGTGCCTATATGCTGCGGTCACACCATATTGCCATTTATCCCGTTAATAAGAAATAAAAACCAAACCGGTATTAAGAAATCATCCATCCTCCGTTAAACGGACTTTGATTTCGTACATTTGGTTTCCATCTTAAAATTAGATAGTTGCCGATATGCTCATAAAACACTACTTAACTTTATTCCTTCTTTTTTTCAGTACGTCTATTTTTGCGCAGAATAAATTTACCCTAAGTGGTACCATCCGCGATGCGGCCACAGGCGAAACCCTGATCGGGGCAACGGTGAGGATTTCGGGCGCATCAACAGCGGCTACCCTTACCAATAACTATGGTTATTTCGCCTTAACCCAGCCTGAAGGCACTTATACCGTTGCGATAAGTTATACCGGTTATCCTTCGGTGGTAAAAACCATTAACTTAACAAAAGATATCAAGTTAAACGAAGAGTTAAAAAGCGCCAACGATTTGGCCGAAGTAACCGTAAGCGCCAATAACCGTAAAAATGAAAATGTAAAAAGTGCACAGATGGGATTGGAGCGGATCGATATGAAAGCGCTCAATTCTATTCCGGTTTTATTGGGCGAAAAAGATATTTTAAAAACCATCCAGTTGTTGCCCGGTGTAAAATCGGGAGGTGAGGGGAATACAGGCTTTTATGTGCGTGGTGGTGCTGCCGATCAGAACCTGATCATCCTTGATGAGGCCGTGGTATATAATTCATCCCATCTGCTCGGCTTTTTCTCTACTTTTAATGCCGATGCCATTAAAGATGTAAGCCTCTACAAAGGCGGTATGCCGGCACAATATGGTGGACGTTTATCGTCAGTTTTAGACGTTAAAATGGACGATGGGAACAATAAGGAATTTAAATTTCAGGGTGGCCTCGGGCTTATTGCTTCACGCTTAAAAGCCGAAGGACCTATTGTAAAAGACAGGGGCTCTTTTATGGTGAGTTTCCGCCGTACCTATATCGATCTGTTCCTGCGCTCTTCGCCTGATTCGACAGTAAACGGAAGTACCCTTAATTTTTACGATATCAATGCAAAAGCCAACTACAAAATCAACGATCGGAATACCATTTATATTTCGGGCTATTTTGGTAAGGATAATATAGGGGTAAAAGATCTTTTCGAGAACAACTGGGGCAATGTAACCACCACCATCCGCTTAAACCACATTTTTAGCGACCGTTTGTTTTCTAATACTTCTTTAATTTATAACAACTATAATTATACCGTTAGGCTGTTAAACGATGCAACAAACTTTAAGGCCACATCATTAGTCCGCGATTTTAACTTTAAGGAAGATTTTCAGTATTTCAGCAATAAACATATCCTAAGGTTTGGAATAAATGCAACACAGCACCGTATTTCACCGATTGATATTGATAGCGATGAGGCTTCGCAGGTAAATTCACTTTCGCAAGAAAGGCGCTATGGCATTGAATCAGCCGCTTATATTTCGGATGAGTGGGCTGTTAACGAACATTTGAATTTTTTATACGGTGTGCGTTTGGCTGCATTTTCATTAATGGGCCCCGGCAATTTCAGCAATTATGATGCAGATGGAAATATCACATCAACAGAAAATGTAGCTAAAGGAAAATTTTATAAGAGTTATTTTAACCTCGAGCCACGTTTCTCGGTAAGTTATCTCTTTAACGAGCAGAACTCCATCAAAGCTTCTTACAACCGCAATACGCAGAACGTACATATTTTAACCAATGCTACTTCGAGTTCGCCAACCGATCAGTATGTGTTGAGCAGTAATAACATCAGGCCCGAAATTGCCGATCAGGTAGCTTTGGGTTATTTTAAGAATATCCAGGATAACAACTATGAACTTTCGGCAGAGGTTTATTACAAATGGCTGCAGAACCAGATTGATTACAAAAATGCCGCAGAGCTATTGGCCAATACCAATGTAGAATCCGAGCTGTTGTATGGAGTAGGTAGGGCCTACGGGTTGGAGTTGTTTTTTAAGAAGAAATTTGGCAAACTGAACGGCTGGCTGGGCTATACCTTATCGCGTACCGAACGCAAATTTACGGAATTGAACAACGGTAAGTATTTTCCTGCAAGGCAGGATCGTACACACGATATTTCGGTAGTGGGTATTTATAACATGACGAAACGCTGGACTTTCTCTTCGAGTTTTATTTACAGTACCGGTAATGCGGTAACCTATCCGGCAGGGAAATATAGTATTGGCGGGCAGATGGCCTATTATTACACGCAGCGCAACGCCGGCCGGATGCCCTACAACATGCGTTTGGATGTGAGTGCCACTTTAGAAGGAAAACCTGGAAAGAAATACCAGTCGAGCTGGAATTTTGGGGTATATAACTTATTGGGAAGAAAAAATCCTTACTCCATCGAATTTATCACCGATCCGGAAAATCCGAGTAAAACAGCTGCCCAACAAACTTCCCTTTTTGGTCTTATCCCATCCATTACCTGGAACTTTAAATTTTAAAGCCATGAAAAAACTGATTATATACTTTTCGCTGCTCTCTTTTTGTTTTACCGGTTGCAAAAAAATCATTTCCATTGATACCGAAAATGCCGATCCGCAGATCGTAATAGAAGGTAAAATTAATGATCAACTGATCGATCAGCAGATTAAGATCAGCAAAACCATCGGTTATACCGAAGTTAATGTTTTTCCGAAAGTTTCGGGTGCAAGCGTAACCGTAACCGATAGTAAAGGGAACAGTTATGTTTTTAAGGAAAGTACAACACCCGGAACTTATACCAATAGGATGAGAGGTGCACCGGGTGTTACCTATAATTTAAAAGTTACTTCCGAAGGGCAAACTTATACCGCCAGTTCGAAAATGCCCAATGTGGTTAAAATGGATTCGATCGGGGTGATCAAAAACTTTTTCTTTGGCAGGGAACGCAAAACGGCAGCCGTGTTTTTAAAAGACCCCATAAACGAAACCAATTTTTATCACTTTAACCTGTATGTAAACGATGTAATGTCGGAACGTTTTTATGTAAACAACGACCGGTTAACAAATGGAAATGATTTGAGGATACAGTTGTTTTTTAAACCGCCTACCAATGATCACGATAGTGATGAGTTGAACTCCAACGATAAGATCAGGATAGAGATGGAGTGCATTGATTCGAATATTTTCGATTATTGGTATGCTTTAAGTCAGCAATCCAACCGCGGACCAAACCAGGGCACAACCCCAGCTAATCCAACATCCAATATTTCGAACCAGGCATTGGGCTATTTCAGTGCGAATACCTACCAGGTTATTTCGGCTACGGTAAAATAATCTAAGCAATTAATTGAGGAAGTTTAAAAACACCATTAGTGGTTTTTACTGTTAAACAAGAATGAAAGTATTTATAAGTGGCAACATTGCTCCGGTTGGATTAAAAGAACTGGAAGAAAATAATATTTCGATTACCCAATGGAAAGAAAACAGGCAGATTACACCTGAAGAACTGATCGAAGCCTGCCAGGGGCAGGATGGCCTGATCAGTGTTGGACCGAATAAGATCGATGCACCGTTTTTAAAAGCCTGTAGCCATTTAAAAGTGGTTGCGCTACACTCAGTAGGTTATGATAATGTTGATGTGGCTGCGGCAAAAGCTTTGAATATCCCAATCGGGAATACGCCTGGCGTACTCAGCGCCGCAACTGCCGATACTGCTTTTTTATTAATGCTTGCCGTATCCAGGAAAGCCTTTTATGCTCATCAAAAAATTATTAAAGGCGAATGGAAAAATTATGAGCCAACTCCTGAGCTTGGCATCGAAATACAGGGTAAAACGCTTGGCATTTTCGGTATGGGGAAAATTGGTTTAGAGATGGCCAAAAAATGTATTGGCGCTTATCAGATGCAGGTTATTTATCATAACCGATCGCGTAATGAGGCTGCAGAGAAAGAAATAGGGGCCAAATATGTATCGTTCGAAGAACTTTTGGCCCTGAGCGATGTACTTTCTGTACATACAGCACTTACGCCTGATACCAAAAATAAATTTACCCTTGATGTATTTAAACAGATGAAACGCAATTCCATCTTCATCAACACCGCAAGGGGAGGCATCCATAATGAAAAAGACCTGATAGCGGCTTTAGAAGAAAAACTAATATGGGGAGCAGGTTTGGATGTTACCAACCCCGAACCAATGGATAAGGATAATCCTTTACTAATGATGGAAAACGTTGCCATACTGCCGCATATCGGCTCTGCCACCGAAGAAACCCGTATAGCCATGGCACAGATTATTGTAAAGAATATCTTGGCCGGACTTCAAGGAGAGAAGTTACCTTACGAGGTATGATGGATGATGTAAGATGGAAAATGTGAGATGGAAAATGTGAGATGGATGATAGGCATGGCGGCAAATCCCATCAATATTCTATCGTTTCAGGTCTAATTACCTTTGTTTACGGAGGAGTGACTTGTCAGTCTGAGCTTGTTGAAGACCTTTTATAATAGAAAACAAAAAACATTTATCCTTCGACAGGCTCAGGATGGCAATGTTTTTTGTTTTCAAACTAAGTTATTCTGATTAGGAGTTAATCGAATAAACCAATGACCAGTTATTCAGTAATCAGTTGGCAATGAACAGTTAACCGATTTAAACAATTAACCAGTTAATCAATTAATCAGTTTACAGTTTACAGTTGGCAGTTTGCAGTTAACAATTTAACAATCCTACAATTAAATAATGACCAGTTAACCAGTTGTTCAGTATTCAGTTGGCAGTTTGCAATGAACAGTTAACCGATTTAAACAATTAACCAGTTAACCCTTCATCCATCCTACTTAACCGTATATCTCAATATCGATCTTCCTAAATTTCCGTTAGCATCAATACCTTCGATAATCACCTTGTACTGACCTTTGCCATCTGCATTGTAATATTCGAAAGAGGCGTTTCCTGTTGCATCGGTTATAACTTTAGGGTTCCAGTAAATGGTTGTCCTTAAATCGTTGCGGTTCATGCTTGCAGGCACATCATATTTTGGCGAATAGAATTGTCTCTCTTTGTTGTAACCCTGTGGAGAGAAAGTAAGCTCGTAGTATTTTGGAAGCATATCCATTAACTGGGCTTTAGAGATTTTAGTGCCTTTTGGTGCTTTTTTCTGGTTAAATACGATTACCCCGTTTACATTGTTTGCACGGTTTACCAAACCCAGGTCATCCCTTAAAAATATTTCAACCGATTCGATCTGGTTGGCATCAAGCGTATTGATCTGGTTTACATCAACGTTCATTCCATTGATAAAAATACCCATCGGAATTTTCTTGCCCTGGTTGTAATCCCTGCTTACATAAAAGTTGTTATCTACAAAGGTTACACCGGCCAGCATGCCCTGTAAACAGTTAATTAAAAGCCCACAGCCTTTTAACCTGTCGCCACTGATTTCGTGATCTGCCATTTGGCTAAGTCCGCTTAATGCAGGGTAATCTTTATGACTTACCTTTGGTACCACTGCGGCTTTAATGTTTACATCTTTTAAGGTATGCAGGTAAGCATACTGCCTTTTGCTGTTATCCAGGTAACTGGTTAAAGCACTATCAATATTTAGAACCTCTTCTGCAGCACTAAAATTTCGGGTAAGGGTAGGGGCAGGTGTACCGTTTATGCTCAAGGTCATGTTTTTATAATTCACATTGTACTTGGCTGTAACGGTAACTTTCGACGAATCGTTAAATACCAGGTTCGGGAATTTAAAGTTTCCGACAGGATCGGTAGTCCCTTCCAAATTGAAACGTTTATCTGGAATACTCAATAATAAAGCACCTTTTCTAACCGGAATACCATTATTCTGACGTAAAATACCGGAAACTTCGATACCCTGTTCAGGAAGGAAATCGATTTTTGGCAGTTTACTGGCAAAAATATCGCTGTATTTAAAGCTGCGGTATCCTTGTGTAAGCAATAACACATCTAAATCGGCATTTTTCTTTGCATCCGGTGCATTAAAGTAGTAGTTGGCTTTTTCGATATATCCCTTAACATCGCTGCTTAACAATAAGCCCGTTAAAATGGTACTGGTTGCATCTTCGCTTGAAGGTACTTTGGTTTCGTCTACTACCGCAACCGAGAAGCTGCCTTCAACAGGTGCGCCATCTTTTTTGGCGGCTACATTGATTTTTACCTTTTTCTTAACCCCATAAGCAGGTGCTGCGGTAGTTAAAGCTACTGCCATGGTATTTTTATGCTGCACAAAAACCAATCTTTCGCTTAGCGGTTTGCCAAATTCGTTAAATAGGGTAAACTGGGCAATCCCATTTGGGAATTTAGATTTAAGCACAGTGCTATTGTATTCCTTGTTCGATAATGTGGTTTGTGCGCCATAACATACTACGCCTTTACTCTGTGCAACCAAAAAAAGTTTTTTACCCTGGTATTCCTGAAAAAAAGCATCATTGGCCGCTATTTTAATCCCGATCTGATCTGCATTGCTGTTATCGATATTTACGGCAACACCGTTTGCAGCAACAGCAGGCAGGTTATAGGTTTGTGTAGTTCCATCTGCGTAGGTAACTGCTGCCTTATAAGTTTTTCCGGTTTCTGCAGCCAGATTGAAACTGCCCATACCCAAATGCTGCGCGGTAAAAGTAGCTACGGTTTTACCATCGCTATCGGTTACCGTACCTTTAGAGCTGATGCCCAAACCATCACTTTTAATGGCTTTAAAGGCGACCTTGTTGGTTAAACCTGCAATTAAGCTTCCTCCCTCCGGAAAAAACTGGAAATCTTTACTTAAAATCGCATTTTTAAGTGGAAATGAATTCGTGGCCAGATCCTTATCGGTGGTATTGATGCTGGTAACCAGTTCGCCTTTCTGTAATTGATATTCA
>NZ_DJDT01000332.1 GCF_002432345.1 Pedobacter sp. UBA5917 | reverse complement strand
CTTTTGTGTCAACTTATTTCAGGACTAGACATATTAAATAGAAAAGGCGATACCAAAAGTATCGCCTTTTCTATTTTTGTTAGTCGAGATTTGCAATCTCGACTGAATGAGGTGTGGATTTGCAATCCACCAAAGGATTTAAAATCCTTAGTACTAAAGTCGGGATTACAAATCCCGACCAACAAGACCTCGCAGATTTCGAAAACCTGCGAGGTCTGAAAATTTATCTACTTAATCTTTAGCGCTAACGCTAGTTTGAAACGAGCGTTGAATAACTTATCGTTTACAAACGATAGAATCGTTTAACTATTTATGCACTCGTTTGGAAACGAGTGCAAGCGCTTTTCTATTCTATTTAACTTCTACTTTCTGCCTTACCACATTCCAGCCGTAAACCTCTACCGCTAAATTGCTTTGTTTACCGGTATATTCTACCGTTATGGTTTTGCTTTCGCCTGGTAAGATACTTATATAATTATCATCATAAAATGTTGGCAAAATACGTTCGTTGCTATTGCTATTAATTAGCGCAACGCGGTTAAAAAACGCAACAGGATTTCCTGCTGCATTGCTTAAAGTTACGGCTACCTTACCATTTTTCTGATCAGCGGCTTCAACTTTTAAAGGTGTTTGTTTGATATTCTTCAAACCCGAATATTCACCGTCTTTCCCGGCCAGCCAATAAATGTTTTCACTTAATATTTGCTGTTTCTGATCTAAAATCCTTAACGAAATAAACAAACCTTCTTTTTTATCGAGCTTGGTTAAAAACTCGTTCATAGGAAAAAGACGCCTAACAGAAGATGGTCCTACCGAATTGAATACCTGCGAATAGAAATAGTCTTTTCCATCCATATCGTAAGCCTTAGCCTGTACCATTAAATTATTTTTAGTGATAAATCCATTGTTTACAATCGTAACCATACTATCCAGAGGGTTCATCATCACATGCAGGGGCTCACTTCCCTTTCTTAAACCGTACAAACAGGCATTAGGATCGAGGTAATAATCGTACATCTGCCCGCGCATGGCCGTCCACGGGTTTTGGGTTTTCCAGATGATTGAACCTGTGTACCAATCCCACATTTTGTTAGAAAAACCTTCCATTAGTGCCCTGTACTGATCGTAATTGGCCAATTGGGCTTTCATGGCAAAATCTTCTGCGCTTTTAGGCTTACCATAAGGATTAAGGTATTGCTCGTACGAAATGTATTTATGATAATCCCATACCGAATCGGGCCTGGCTTTGTATTGTGGGGCTACCAGGTTTTCTTTCGGGATAAAACGGAGCAGCGAAGCGTAATCGCCTACGCCTACCGAGCCAACTTCCGAATTGTAGGGGAAAGTTCGGGTACCCCAAAAGGTTTTGATATCCTGTATACCATATGGTCCATCGCCATTGCCACCAATAGAATTGAACGACATTTCATCACTGTTCGAGAAATCGAAAAGTTTTCTGGTGCCATCTAAACGCGGAAGGATGTCGTTTTTTAAGGGTTCCAAAATATCTTCGGGAGGAGTAATTTCATTTCCGCCACACCAAAATGCAAGCGAGGCATGGTTTCTGATCATTTTGATCTGATCTTCGATAGCGGTTAAAGTAAGGTTATGGTCATCAGGGTAATTTCTTCTTGTCCATTGGTCTTCTTTTTTCATCGGATCTATCCAACGGCCGTTACAATCGCCACTGAACCAAAAATCCTGAAAAACCAGCAATCCATATTTATCGCAGGCATTGTAAAACTCCGGTCGTTCAAGGATTGCTCCACCCCAGATCCTGATCAGGTTGAGGTTCATATCTTTGTGGTAACGGATTTCAGCATCATAACGGGCATCGCTAAAACGTAACATCGCATCAGAAATGATCCAGTTACCTCCTTTTATAAAAATCTTCTGTCCGTTTACAAAAGCGCCCATACTTTTGGTATGCTCATTCCAGATGTTATCGATCTGGCGTACCCCCACTTTCAACTGTTCCTGATCCAATATCTGGTTGGCCGCTACAAATTCGATTTTTACATCATAAAGATTTTGTGCTCCGTAACCACTTGGCCACCATAATTTTGGATTTTCGAGCAATAAATCAGGCAGTTTAACTGTCGTGGTTTTATTTGCCACAATGGTAGTGGGCTGTTTAACCAGTTTACCGGCAATTTGATACTGCAAAGTACCAGAAACGGGCTGATTGGTTGGGTTTTCTACTTCAACCGAAACTTTAACCGTAGCAGGGTTTTGTTTGCCCTCTGGTAAACGTTTGCCGGGTACCAGGGTAATTACCTGTGGATTCTGGATATTGATGCTTTTGGTTTTCTCAATGGTTACTTTATCCCAAATCCCCGTGTTACGATCGCGGGTGGGCTGTATCCAATCCCAGCCTGCGGTATATTGTGTAGTTAATCCTTTTGCAATGGTTCCGTCTCCTCCCTGACCACCATTCGGGTTACCCGGAAAATCTGGCGGATAAACAATAACGGCAAGCCTGTTTTTTCCATTTGCAGATAGTAGCTTAGTGATGTTATACTGTGCCCTAAGGTGCATACCTACCTGGGTTTTCGGATTTACTTTTTTCCCATTCAGGTAAATTTCGGCTTTGTAGTTTATGCCCCTAAACTGCAGCCAAACCTGTTCGTTACCTATGGCCCGTTCTTCAAAATCTTTTACAAACCAATAGGTATAATAATCGTTGCCCGTTTTATATACATCAGGAATCTTTTCGTTGTTCATTCCGTAAAATGGATCGGGCACTTTTTTATTGTTCAATAAAGTGGTTAAAACCGTTCCCGGAACTGTTGCTGGCATCCAGTTGTTGATTGGAAAACCTGCTTTAGAAATTTCCAGGCCCGAAGCGTTAGCTTCTTTGATATTGGTGCATAGCCAGCCCGAATTAAGTTCGTAACGCTGCTGTGCATTTACGATCAGGCCCGAAAAGCATAAAAGAAGTATAAATATTTTCTTCATATAGTTGAGTTCTTATAGTTGATCATGTTTTATGATTATTTTTTATTGAGGATATATCATAAATCTAGAATTGTCATCCAGAGCTTGTCGAAGGACTTTCCACAACACCGTTTGAGGCGTTTCGACAAGCTCGACGTGACAACATCTATTATTTTCCTGATACCGGCCTATCTTCTGGTTTTACACCCCATGTTTCTGATGGTTTGTTACCCATGTAAATCTGTATATTTCCACCCGCCACAATGGTTTTATGCAAGATGTAAGATTTGGTGTAAGGTTTACCGTTCAGTACAATTTTTTGGATGTATTTGTTCTCTGCGCTGTTACCCACAACTTTAATGTTAAACTTTTTATTACCAGCCAGGGTAATGGTAGCATCGTTAAGCAAAGGCGTTCCGAAAACGTAGGCGCCATTTGCAGGGTTAACAGGATAAAATCCCATGGCCGAGAAAACATACCAGGCACTCATCTGGCCAACATCTTCGTTGCCACATAAACCATCGGGTTTTGAAGAATAAAAATCGTGGTCTATTTTACGGATCAGATCGGCTGTTTTCCATGGCTGCCCAGCGTAAGCATATAAATAGGTAATGTGGTGGCCGGGTTCATTTCCTTGTGCATAATTCCCGATCAACCCTGAAATATCTGGAGAACTATTTTCACCCAGCTCAGCCTTTACCGAGAATAAAGAATCGAGTTTATTTACAAATGGTTTATCGCCTCCAAATAATTTAATCAATCCTTCAACATCCTGCGGCACCAACCAGGTGTATTGCCATGCATTACCTTCGGTATAATCATCTTCGCGGTGTTTAGAAGCCACCGGGCTAAAAGGTGTTCTCCAGGTACCATCAGCTAATTTACCCCTCATAAACTGTATATCTTTATCAAAATATTGCGCATATAACCCAGCTCTTTTGCTGAAATACTGATAATCTTTGGTTTTGTTCAACGCTTTGGCAAACATGGCAATGCAATAATCATCAATGGCATATTCTAAAGCCTTGGCAACAGATTCGTTCACTTTATCGGCCGGAATATATTTTAACTGCTGGATATAATCGATACCATCGGTTTTTTGCATGGCCGATTGTTTTACGGCTTCAAAAGCCAGATTTACATCAAAGCCCCTGTATCCTTTTAAATAAGCATCAACAATAACCGGAACGGCATGATAGCCCACCATGGTATTAGTTTCGCTGCCCATTAAGTGCCAAACCGGCAATTTTCCCTGCTGTTTATAAATGGCCAGCATGGTATTTACCACATCGCTCACTTTATCCTGATGTAAAATGGTATACAACGGGTTAGCTGCACGGTAAGTATCCCACAGTGAAAAAGTGGTGAGGTTATTAAAGTTTGCTTTTTTATATACCATTTTATCTGTCCCACGGTAATCTTTATTCACATCATTAAATAACGACGGGGCAATCATGGTATGGTATAATGCCGTGTAAAATACCTTTTTGGTAGTGTTAGATGCACTAATATTAACTTTCGACAATTCTTTTTCCCATTTTGCATCGCTATTTTTAACGGTAGCGGCAAAATCCCAGCCCGGCAACTCCGTCTTCAGGTTTAAAATGGCATTTTCGGTACTTACAGGAGATAAAGCGACTTTAATCTGTAGTTTTTCGTTGTTAATGGCATTAAAATTAACCACAGCTTTTAACTTTTTGCCCGATAGTTCGGCGCCGTTTTTAACCACTGTACTATCATATAATACCAGGTTTTTAATCGGCTGCGAAAGTTTGATCACAAAAAACAAACGTTGATCGTTAGACCAACCTTTCGAATTTCTATGCCCAACGATGGTGGTGGCATCTATCTGCTTAAATGATGCTGATACCGGTGCATCCCACCCTATACCTTCGATTAAATCGATAATGATGTGTGGATTTTCAGCACCTTTTTTAAATGTATACTGATGAAAACCTACCCTTTCGGTTGCGGTTAACTCTGCTTTAATCTGGTATTTATCAAGCAACACACTGTAATAACCTGCTTTGGCTACTTCGTTCTGGTGCGAGAATTTAGACAGGTAACCTTCCTGATCATCGGCTGTTTTACCCTTTTCGAGCAATAATTTACCGGTTGCAGGCATAATCGAAATGTCGCCCAGATCGCCGATGCCTGTACCACTTAAATGGGTATGTGCAAAACCTGTGATGGTATTACTCACATAATTGTAACCACTGCACCAGTCCCAACCTTCAAAAATATTGTTCGGTCCGAGCTGCACTGCGCCAAAAGGTACATTGGCACCTACAAAAACATGCCCGTGTTTTGCCGATCCGATCAATGGGTCTACATATTGAGTAAGTTTGGTTTTCTGCTGTGCAGAGGCATTAAATGTAAAAAGAGAGGCGGTTAGAAATAGAATCGATGAGGTTTTCCTGAATTGCATGTGTGCTTATAATTTCCTACAATTGATTTAAAAATCTAAAAGTAAAACGTTTTACGTTTATTTTCTCATAAAAGGGGGAAGAATTGTAGTGAAATTAAGTAAAAGTATCGTCATCTCGAGCGAAGTGCAGCGAAAAGGAAGATCTACCGTGAGATAAATTTAGCTTCGCTGAGCACTCCGTGATCCTCGGTTGCCCGCTTATAATGACGTTCATATAAATCACTAAAACCAGAAGTATTTTTAATAACCATATAAGACATTGAAGGGACATATAAGCTTACCTGGTCTTATATTCCTTATATGGTTAAATAGCTTGCAATTTGCAAAACGACTTTTTGAACAGCTTAGATGATCTCACGTGACTTAGGTGTAAATTAAACAGCGGAATGTTTATTTTTTATCACCACCTTAGGCACCTGAAATCACCTGAGTTTTACAAGTGGAAAAATTTAAAACTAATTTAAACACCATATAAAAACGCCATACTTATTTTTTTTCAGAACCTAGCCTTGCCTTAATGGTTATCGAAATGATGCTTACTTAAAGGGTAAAGTGTAAGATGGAAACATCTTACACCACGATAAATCTCGGTAAGTTTAACTACGTTGCACTCCGCTCGAGATGACGACCAATTGGTAAAGTATCTTACCCAATCTCCAAAACAATTACCTGATCGGGTTCTGTTGTACTGGGTATAGTGGTAAGGGTTAATTTCGATTTTTTGAATGTGAAGTTAACCACGCTTTTATCTTTCAGCAAATAAGCTTTTTTGATCTTTTTTAAAGGAACATTATCTAAATCGAGTGTAGCGGTTTTTCCATCTACCATGTGGATATAGATTTTCTTATCACTTTGCGTAATGCTTCCCCAGGCTTGTGGCTTGATAAAACCAGCTTTTGTGCCGTAAATACTTTCGCCATAAATTTTAAGCCAGTCGCCCAAACCTGATAAGCGGTCCTGAAATTCAGGCTGGATTTTTCCACTTGGCATAGGCCCAATGTTCAATAAAAGATTGGAACCTAAACTTGCTGCTTTAACCAACATGTGCACCAGTTCTTTATCCGATTTGTAATAAGTATCGCTTAAATTATAGCCCCACGAGTTAGAAATAGTTTCGCAGGTTTCGAGCGGTAATTGATCTGATGCTTTCTGAAAACTTAAACCCGATTTATTCTCCCCTGGCAAATCGCGTTCGAACATCTGGAAATCTTCGCCTGCAAATGGCGTTAAATGGTGGTTATTCCCGATCATGCACTGCGGCTGCAGTTTGTGGATCAAACCATAAATTTCGTTGTACTTCCAGTCGATACGCGAGGTTCTGTCTTTTGCACCTTCAGGCTCGGTCTGGTCCCAATGACCATCGAACCAGATACCTCCTATCTCACCATAATTGGTTAGCAGTTCGGTAAGCTGGTTTTTCATAAACTGTAAATAGCTGGCATAATCGCCTTTGCCGGTACGACCAGAATTTTGGCCCGTTCTGCCGGTTTCGTGCGGATAATCTTCTCTACGCCAATCTAGCAAAGAGTAATATAAGTATAACTGTATGCCCTGTTTATGACATTCGTCGGCCATCATTTTTACGATATCTTTTTTGTAAGGGGTATTCATGATGTTAAAATCAGAATATTTGGTATCCCACATGCTAAAACCATCGTGATGCCTGGTGATGAGCGTAATGTATTTCATGCCGGCATTTTTTGCCATGCTTACCCATTGTGCAGCATTGAATTCAACAGGGTTGAAAAAGTCTTTCAGGTTGGTATAATTGTGTATGTTCAGTTTCCGTTCGTTCATTACCCATTCGCCGCTACCGGGGATACTGAAAGCCCCCCAGTGAATAAACAGACCGAAACGGGCATCGGCAAACCAGGCACGCTGCTTTAAATTTGATGCCGCGGGCGCATAATCCTGCGCCTTTAACTGTAAGGCAAAACAGAGCATTAAGCCGATGATTGCTAATTTTCTCATAATTTGGTAGATATTTGGTTAGGTTTTTCTTAATCGATGGAAGCCGTTGCTTTAGTTGGCTTACCAATCACTTTGTAGTTCCCATCACCTTTTAAAATGGCAAGGATCTGCGATTGGTTGGTAAACAGGTTTTTCGCGGCAGCCAGTTCTTTATCGTACTGGAAACTCTGCTCAATCCTTCCTTTTTCGTAAAAATAACGGCTCACAATCTGGGTTTCCAAAACTCTTTTAATCTCGGCTTTATGGCTTACCAGATCGGTTTTTTTAGAAGAAGTAAGTTTGTATTTCAGGTTTTCGAGATCGGTTTTTACTTCTGTCGATTTATTTTCCTTTTCTGCTTCTGCACGAAGATCAGACAACAATCTTTCGGTACGGCTCTGGTAGGTTAAATCTTTATCGGCAAGGCTGTTGGCAAAAACGGTATAATCAGCATCTGAAATCTGGAAAGTTTTAGCTGATGCCAAAGTTGGTTTTTCTTTTTTATACAGGTTGGCGTAGTTAAAGAAAAGGCTTTTATTGAGCATCGAAATGGTAACGGGACTTAATTTATCGGCATTTACAACAATATCAGGGTAAACACCATTACCGCTGTACACATTACGGCCAGCTTTTGTCTGGTACATTACCATAGTAGAATCGGCAAAACGTTCGGCTACACCTTCGGCATTTTTATGTGCATAATCAAGCTTTTGGATGCATCTGCCCGATGGGGTATAATATTTGGCCACGGTTACTTTAACCAAACTGTTATAAGGTAAATTGAAGGTTTGTTGAACAAGGCCCTTACCATAACTGCGTTGTCCGATTACGATTGCACGATCTAAATCCTGTAGGGAACCCGCAACAATCTCAGATGCTGAAGCAGAATTTGCATTTACCAGTACTACCAAAGGAACCGAAGTAGAAATTGGCGCATTAAGCGTTTTATAGGTGATGGTTTTCTCTACATTTTTTCCTTTTTGGGTAACCACCAACTGGTCTTTATTGATAAAAAGATTTACAATTTTAACGGCTTCCTGTAAAATACCGCCACCATTGTTCCTTAAATCCAATACCACCCCTTTAGGGTTTTCCTTTTGGATAGCCAATAAGGCATCTTTAACCTCCTGACCGGAATTTTCCAAAAATTTATCAAGTTTAATGTAACCGATACCATCACCAACCATACCTGAATAAGAAACATTTGGCTGTTTTATTTCTTCACGGAGCAGTTTTTTGCTGATTTCTTTTCCCTCCCTGATCATCACCATGTCAACCGCAGTACCCTTTGGCCCACGTAATAACTGACTGATTTCGGGGCGGTCTTTACCTTTAACGGCAATGCCATTGATACTCACAATCTGATCGCCGGCTTTAATATCACTTTTATTTGCAGGATAACCTTCGCTTACCTCGTTAATAAACAGTTTCCCGTCAATAAAAACTGTACCTGCACCAATACCACCATATTGGGTACTTACATATTTAAGTTTGTAATCTTCAATCTCCGATTCGGGAACATATTCGGTGTAAGGGTCTAAGCTATCCAACATGGCATCAATGCCTGTTTTCATCAATTTGGGCGCATTGGTATCATCAACATAATTGATGTTGATTTCTTTATAGAGGGAAGCAAAAATATCCAGGTTTTTGGATACGAGAAATAAATCCTCCTTAAAAGAAAAAGATAAAACAGCAACACCAAATCCAGCTGCTAAAAGACCATATTTTAGTTTCTTCATTCCCTTATTATTTTAGCCCTAAAGATGCTCTTAAATAAAAAACAGCATATCGGGAGATATTTATCATTTCAGTAGAACCGTAAATGTACAAAAACCAATAAACATTAAAAACAGCTTATTTTAAGTGCGTAAATTAAGCATTGAAAATGAGCAGTTCAAATTATAGCTGGCCAGCAAAGCAAGATGCTTTTTTAGCAAGAAGACTGGCTATCTCCATCGTAAAAATTCTTTATTTATACTTGTCAAATAACCAAGCGGGTATTTGCGAATGAAGCAATAGCGGAATGGTAATGAGATTGTGGTCTAACTTGTTGTAAGTTGTAAACAACAAATTCGGATTGCCTTTCATTGCACGGTATAAAAGCTCGCTTCCCTTGTAAGGATTTTCATCATCGTGCAAACCATGAATTAACCAAACAGACTTTCGCTTAACGCTGTTTAAATTTAAAAAATCAGGAACAGCTGCAATAGAAACCATTGCCGCAAATGTTTTCGGCGCAATGTTCATCAGATTTTGAGCAGTGGATGCCCCCATAGAATAACCCACTAAATAAATGCGGTTAGTGTCTATTTCAGGGTATTTATTTTTTACCTCGCGGATCAATTCCAACAGTAAATAAACATCTTCTGATGGTTTAGAGATCAAGCAATGTAGGCTGGAATCCGGACAATAATTGGATGAACGTGTTTGAAACTGTGGAGCAATTACAAAAGCAGGGTACTGTTTGCGAATAACAGGGCGCAACCAAATTCTAGCCAATGGCTCTAATTGCTTTTCATTGTCTGTGCCTATCCTCGTTGAGTTATGGAATGTAATAACCAGGGGGTATTTTACAGAACTGCTGTAACCTTCAGGCAATAATAACCTATAGTTAATCGATGAGCTTCCTTTAACAAATGTTTGTTTGAGATATTGATCTGCGGATAAATCGTTTAATTGTTTTCTGGTTTGGGATGCCGTTAAGCTATCAGGAAAGGTATCATTAAATACCTGTTGTTGTGCGGATGCGGCAAATGTACTTAACCACAATAAGAATGCAAATACATAAATCTTATAATGCATAGCCAAAACAAAAAATATTGTGTTAAGAAAAATAGGATCAGGAATCCGAAATATTAAAGCCTGTTGCCTTTGGTATCGGCCAATGCCTTTTGAATGGTAAACTCGATATAGGTGCGGTCGCGTTTAACCAGGCGCATTAAATCTTCGATCAACTGGTCTTCTTTGCCAGGGGTAAATTCTAAAGGCTCGTTCGCTAAATCGCGGTATTTCCTTAAAAATTTGGTTTTTACCTTAAATGCAGTTTCTGAAGTGAGTTGAAAATTAGCCATGGCATATTTTATTTGATGCAAAAGTAAAAAATATTTGTACAGATTAACACCTTTTTATGCAATCAAAGAAAAAATAGAACATCCTCCGGTAATTTTTTGCACGATAATTGTGTTAAAACGCCGTTATAAAATCTAAACCGGTATAAAAACCGTCCGGTGCAGTTTTTAAAAGAAACCATAAGAACAAAAAACACACCATAAAATACACCGGATCGCTGTTTACGGTTTTATAACCTTAAAAAAACAAAATTAAACAACATGAAAAAGATCATTTTCTCTATTGTTTTCCTAACCCTGGGTTGGGCAACATCAAAGGCACAAACGTTTAACCTGGGGGTTAAGGCAGGTGTAAATTTAGCCAAACTGAATTCGGATTTTGCAAGCGAAGAAAACCGTTTGGGCTACCAGATCGGTGCATGGGCACGTATTGGAGGTGCAAGTTTTTATGTGCAGCCAGAGGCTTACATCGGCAGCAAAGGCAATAAATTTATCAGCTTTAAACAGGATAATGGAAATGAAGTAGCGGCAGAGGGAAAAGTAAAATTTACTACTTTGGATGTTCCGGTTTTACTGGGAACGAAATTCGGTGCTAAAAACCTGAATTTCCGTTTAATGGCCGGTCCGGTGATTTCATTTATCCTGGATGAAAACTCAACATTTAATTCGGCTTACCAACAGGCAACCGATTTTAGCAATTACAAAAACCAGGCCTTGGGTTTACAGGCAGGTGCAGGTGTAGATGTGGGCAGTATTTCGGTTGATTTACGTTACGAAGCTGGTTTATCGAACATTAGTAAAAGTGAAAAATACAGCCAGAAACCAAACCTTTTCCAGTTGAGTTTAGGATTTAAGATTTTGTAATTTTTACAACAGAACAAGTGTAAAAGGCGGCCAAATGGCCGCTTTTTTTGTTCCCCATACCGTCATTTCGAGCGGAGTGTAACGCAGCCGAGAAATCTATCTCGAGATAGATCTCTCCATTCCACTGCGTTCCAGTCGAGATGACGGCCGTTTATTAAGTTGTCATCCTGAACGGAGTCGAATGATCTTCATTTCGCTGTGCGTCATCCGATAGCTATCGGATCGGGATGACGACTTTTTTTATAGAGCTTTACCTCGCTTTACTAAGCATTCAAACCCCGAGCATCCATCTTCAAACTTCGGTCTCAATTTTTCCCTAACTTAACACGTAAAATTGGCATTACAACCCGGCTTAAGCCCTAAAAAATGCCGATTTTTATAGTTAACAATTTAACAAAAAGAGACCATGAAACACCGCATTCTTTTACTGTTTGCCATTTTATTATCGCTTGCCGTAAAAGCACAAAATTTTAAATATGCATTTGTAACCGACACACATGTGGGTTCGCCTACGGGCGAAGAAGACCTGAACCGCACCGTTGCAGATATCAATACGCTAAACGATATCGATTTTGTAATTATCACGGGTGATATTACCGAAATGGGGACCAACAACGAGCTTAAATTGGCCAAAGATATCCTCTCTAAATTAAATAAACCTTACCATATCATCCCCGGGAACCACGATACAGGATGGTCGGAATCGGGAGGGGTAAATTTCATTAAAGAGTTTGGCGGCGATAAATTTATTTTCGACCATAAGGGTTACCGTTTTATTGCCTGCGCATCGGGTCCTTATGTACGGATGAGTGATGGACATATCCCGAGGGATGCCACAGTTTGGTTAGACAGTGTGCTTAAGGCTACACCGAAAAATATGCCCGTTATTTTTGCCAACCACTACCCTTTGGATAACAGTTTGGACAATTGGTACGAAGCAACAGACCGCTTGAAAAAATACAATATCCAGTATGCGATATGCGGACATGGCCACAACAACCACCCTTATAATTTTGAAGGGATTGAAGCCACCATGGGCCGCTCCAATTTAAGGGCAAAAGATAGTATTGGCGGATACAATATTGTAAGTATGATTAAAGACACGGTATATTTTCAGACCAAAAAACCCATGCAGGAAATTCTTCCGGCATGGCGGAAAATCGCGCTGAAAACATTTGTTCCTGATCAGAAAAAATATGAACGCCCTGATTTTGCCATCAATAATAAGTACCCAAGCACAAAAGAACTTTGGACATACCACTCGAGCGCAAATGTGGTAAATACTCCAATTTATGCTGCAAGCAACGTAATTTTTGGAAACAGCCTGGGTTTGGTAGAAGCTCTGAACAAGAATACCGGCAAAAAAGTATGGACGTTTAAAACCAAAGGGGCAATTTATTCTTCGCCCGTAGCTGTAAACAATACGGTAATTTTAGGTTCGGGCGATGGAACCATTTATGCATTGAACGCAAAAACAGGAAAAGAAATATGGCATAAAGAAACCAGCAATTCGGTACTGGGATCGCCAGTGGTTAAGGGGCAACAGGTATATATAGGCGGGAGCGACAATACTTTCAGGGCTTTGGATGTTAAAACGGGAAAGGAAATATGGTCTTTTACAGCCGTTGAGGGCAGTATTGTGGGCAAACCACTTATTTACGAGGGTAAAATTATTTTTGGATCGTGGGGCAGGCATTTATATGCGCTCGATATCAATACCGGAAATCTGCTTTGGAAATGGAACAACGGCCAGGCCAACAGGATGTTTTCGCCGGCAATGGTAACACCTGTTGCTTACGAAGGCATTGTATACATTGCTGCCCCTGATCGTTATTTAACGGCTATTGATGCCAAAAACGGCAGCACACTATGGCGCAATAAGGAAGCTACAGTACGCGAATCGATAGGTCAATCGGCTGATAGCACCATTATTTATGGCAAAACCATGCAGGATGAAATTGTAGCCTACAGGGCACAGGCGAAAGATCCGGGGATCCTTTGGCGTTACAATGCAGGCTTTGGTTATGAGCACATACCTTCAATGCTGATTGAAAAAGATGGAAAGGTATTTTTCGGAACAAAAAACAGTGTAATTTATGCCATAGATCCCAAACAGCAAAGCACGGTTTGGGCACATAAAATAGACAACTCGATGATTAATACTGTAAATGTGATTGATGGTAAAAATATTATCGCCAGTACCATGGATGGTAAAGTGGTTTGGCTGAGCACTAAATAACAAACACAAAAAAACCTCCTCAAAATATAAATTTGAGGAGGTTATCCGTTATTTCAGGTTATATTACCAGCCTGGGTTTTGCTGTAATGTATTTGCTGGATACAAACTAATCTGACCGGTAGGAATTGCCGATAAATAATTTTTCGGATCAACAAATGTTCTGGTTAAGGTAGTAGCATAAGGCACAATATAACCCTGGGCATTTCTTAACACCTTGCCGTTATCAGGCACTTTGGCACCTAAGAAAGCCTCCACATTTTTTGCCCTATCCAGGTATTCGCCCTTTTTCCAGCGCATTAAATCCTGATACCTAAATCCGTTCATCATTAATTCTACCCTGCGTTCGCGTCTTATCTCCCACATCAGAGCAGAAACATCGGCATCTCTTTTCGGATCGGCAATAGCAGTTCCTCCGGCAGCTACATTTCCACCACCTGTAACAGTGAGTTTTGTTATCCCTGCCCTGGTTCTTAAAAGATTGATCGATTTATCCATATCAGCCTGGGCAAAAGTGAGTTTGCCCATCTTATCAAGGATAGCTGTAATTTCTGCATAGTTTAATAAAACCTCGGGATAGTAAAAAATCGGCGCATCGGTTTCGTTAAATGGTGCAAGCTGATTGGAAGCGGGGTTTAAAAACTTGGACGGACGATAACCGGTACTCGAACTATAACCATTTACCAAAGTACCGTTATAGCACAAAAAGTTATCGATAGTACCCAATAAACGGTTATCGCGGTTTGCCCTGAGGGTAGTAATGGTATTATCGCCCTGGTAAAGAGGCGATTGACCGACAGGCAAACCGTCGGTTGCCGCATAAGCATCAACGGCCGATTTTGTTAAACCACTCATTTGCGTGGTACTGTTGGTATAACCGATTACAGAGTGGGTTAATACGCCAGCCAGGTATTTTTTATAAAGCAATACCTCTTTGTTTCCGGCCAAATCCATCGAGCTGTAAATGCTCCTGTAATCGGCATTTAGCAAATATTTGCCGGTCATCAGTTTTTCGCAGGCATCTTTACCTTCGTTTAAGAATTTATCAGCATCAGGCAATGATAATTCGGTGTGATAAACCCGGTAAGAACCCTCAAAGAGACATATCCTGGCTTTTAAAGCCAAGGCAACATCGCGGTTCACCACATTATCGCCATCGCTCACACGGATATTGGCCACAGCATAGTTAATATCGCTTAAAACGCTATCCATTACCAACTGGCGGCTATCGCGTGGTTTATAAATTACATCTGTTTGAGAAACATCCAGCGATTTGCTGATGTAAGGCACACCTCCAAAAGCTTTTACCTTACTGAAGTAATCCATTGCCCTAAAAAACTTTGCAATCCCGTTCCAGTGTTTTTTAGCTTCATCGCTCATCGGAACCTGATTAATACGTTCGAGCATAATGTTGGCTTTACGCACATATGTCCAATCCCAATCAGACGAGGTGGTTGGTGCGGTTAGCACAAAATTCTGAAAGGTAGCCGCATCCTGATCATCCGTTAGGGTAGAAAAATAAAAATCGGCCGTAGTACCTGTCCCGAAACCGGTAAACAGGGCATAAAACCCCCAGTTATAGGTACGCACATTGTTTTCGCTTGTCCAGAAGTTATCATCAGAAAACTGATCTGGTGTATCTACATTTAAATCTTTGGAACAACTGGCCCCAACAATAGCTATAAATGAAAGATATATGATTGATTTAATTAATTTCATGACGCTTTTTATAAGGTTAAGTTAATGCCGAAAGAATATTGCCTGTTAAACGGAAAGGTACGGCCGGTGTAACCAGCTTCACCATCGGTCATTTCAGGATCTATCGGCGCTCCCACATTCGAAATTGTAGCCAGGTTTTGTCCGCTCAGGTAAAACCTAACTTTCTCGATACCGTATTTCTTTAACCAGTTGTTTGGCAGGGTATAACCCACAGTTACATTTTTTAAACGTGCATAAGCCAGGTTTAACAGGTATTTTGACTGGGGATAAAAGTTATTTCCGCTTGCCGGGAAGTTGGCCAGTTTGGTTGCGCTGTTGCCGATGTAAGGACGCGGGTAAAATGCATTTGGATTTGAAGGGCTCCAAAAATCCAATTGGTTGGCATACATGATATCGGCATTGCCATAAGCAGGGATAATCATGGTACCTAAGCCCCAATAATCGCGTTTGCCCACACCCTGAATGTACACATCAATATCGAAGCCTTTAAAAGTTCCGCCTAAACGTGCACTGTACTGGTACCTTGGCTGGCTGTTACCGATCACTTTTAAATCGCCATGATCATCAGCTGTTCCTTTACCCTGGTTAATTACGCCATCACCATTTAAATCTTTGTATTTCACATCACCTACCCCGTAAACAAAGTTTCCATTCTGCAAAGCCACCTGACTGGCCGAATTTTTTACTTCATCAGCCGATTGGAAAAAGCCATCGGTTTCGAATCCCCAGATTTCGCCATATTGCTGCCCTACATAAAAACCATTGTTCTGATAGTTGGCATTGTTCTGATAAATGAGGTTAGATGGATTGTTCCATTTTGTAAATACGGTTTTATTATCGGCCAGGGTTAGCGTAGCATAAAGGTTAAGATCAGGACTAACAGGATAATTTAAATCCAGGCTGATTTCGTAACCACGGTTCCTGAAATTACCCGCGTTGATCCGCGGGCCGGCAGTGCCGAATGTAGAAGGAACAGAGGTTGGCTGCAACATACCTTTGGTATCGCGCTGGTAATAATCAACCGATAAACCCACATGATTTTTCAGGAAACGGATATCAGTACCGAAATCTAAGGTCTGTATTTTTTCCCAGGTTAACGATTGTGCAACGGCAATTGGTGCAGCAACACCCTGTACCAATGTAGTACCCGACGGGGTGATCCAGTTAACAGAAGAACCTGCCATGGTTGGGATATAATATTGACCACCAACATTCTGGTTACCCACCGAACCGTAAGATGCCCTGAATTTAACGTCATCAACATAAGGTTTGATAAAACTCATAAATTTCTCTTCGGTTAAACGGTAACCCGCAGAAGCCGACGGGAAAAAACCCCATCTATCCAATTTGGAAAAAGCCGATGAACCATCATACCGTCCATTTAACTCCAATAGGTATTTTCCTTTATAATCGTAATTAAAACGGCCAAAATAACCTGCATAAGCACCAACCGGATAAGAAACAGAACCATTTACGGTACCATGGTAGCCACTTGCCAGCTGTGTACCAACGGCCAGTGCCAATTCGCCCCTTGTAGGGTCGAGAACGGTATTTTTGGCCGCAGTGAACTGAACATTGTCGTAATTTTCGGAGTTTACACCGGCGGTGATTTTAATGTTATGATCGGTAGCAAAAGTTTTTTGATAGGTAGCATAGGCATTTAGCGTATTCACCATGTTGCGGGTTTCGCCATAACTTACAATATCCTGCGATGCGGTGGCAATATTGGCAATAAGTGGTGGTGTACCTGCTGTCCAGAAATCTATCGCATTAATCGGTCCGCCAACCTCATGCCTCAACGCATTTGATCTGCCCAAAGTATAATCGGCACGGATGCTCAAATCTTTGGTGATTTTTATGGTTGCGCCTAAATCTACCCTACTATAATTTTCGGTAACGTTAGAGGTCTGCGCATTTGCGAGGTATGCCGGCGTGTGCCTGAAATAATTTCCATTATACTTACCATAAGGAAAATAAGAACCCCAACGCCAAAAGTAATACCAGTAGTTTTGGTACTGATATGGATAATCGTATTTAAAGTTGCGGTATAAAAATTTCGCATCAACATCAAGCCATTTGGTTGCAGCTACATTTATAGAACCGCTAATGTTGTATTTGTTAATTTCATCGGGATTTAATTTGAAAATACCACCTTCGTTAGCATAACCTCCCGACAGGTAATAACCAATTTTATCGCTACCGCCCTGTAAGCTCAAATTGTGGTTGGATTGTGCCGTATAATCTTTTAGCATTTCCTTTTTCGGATCCCAAACTTTATAAAAATAAACACGGCCGTCTACATAATCGAAATCCTGCCCCAAAACCATGTCGTTTCCGGTGTTGGTAGCAGCATATTTATTCTGCCAGTTTGCAATACCATCCCTTAGCTTCGTAAGCTGCATCCCAAAAGTTTCGGGCGAGGTTGTACCTGCCCTAACCGATGCATCATAAAGCGCCTGCAATTCATCAACCGGGTTTGCAAAATCGGCTAATACTGTTGGCTTGTTCCACGAAAAGTTGTTGGTGTAAACAATTTTGGTTGGCTGGTTTTTCTTGCCCGATTTGGTTTTAATCAAAACCACTCCGAATGCTGCCCTTGCACCATAAATCGAAGTCGAGGCTGCATCTTTCAATACCGAAACACTTTCAATATCGGCCGGATTGATGATCGAAAGATCAGGGGTTTCTACATTGTCGACAATAATTAAAGGTCTGCTATTCCCGTTTATAGATCCAACGCCCCTGATGTTAATGTTCGGGCCGGAGGTTAAACCACCATTTCCATAGGTAATGGTTAAACCCGGCACAACGCCCTGAAGGGCTTTTGTAGGATCGTTCAAAGGCTTGCTACCAAAGGTTTTGGCCACATCAACAGTAGTTACGGCACCGGTTAAATTTGCCTTTTTCTGCGAGCCGAAACCCACAACCACAACTTCTTGCAGCCCTTTCGATTCGGAAGCCAACGCCACGTTAATGGTATTGCTGCTTCCTACTGTTTTCTCCTGACTTACATAGCCGATAAAAGAAAACACAAGAACCTCTCCTTTGCTGGCTTTTATGGAATATACTCCATTGCCATCTGTTTGCACTACGGTGGTTCCGGTTTTTATTTTAACAGAAACCCCTGGTATTGGTCCATCTTCTGACGTAACCTTACCTGTAATGGTGCTTTGTTGCGCGATGGCATGGGCCACCAGCAAAAACACACCAAAAAAGATGAATAGTAATTTTTTTTTCATAAACACTAGTTAATGATGTTTGTTGTTAGTTAGGATTCTGAAACACGCAAAATAACGCACATTCCTGAATTTTAAGTAAATATCATAATTGTTTTCCACTTATTTACAAACATTTAGGCTGCATCAATTGTAATTAGTTTGATATTATTGCAAAAAACCGCATAAAAGCGCAATTAAAATAGGTTCTAATCTTATTTTAATATGATGGTTTTAACAAAAAAAGCCACCGCTAAAATTAGCGACGGCTTAACCCAAACCAAAAAGAGAAAAATTTACCTGGTTAGGAAGAAACCCAGATAGGGTTTTCTTACCGCATCTGTTCTACCGCTATAACCCGTAGCAAATGCCGTGTATACCCTTCTGTTAAGCATGGTACTGGCACTGGTATATGTTGCCAGGGTAGCTGTTCCACCGGTTGCTTTCACAGTCCAGGCCAAGGCCGTTCCTGTTAAAACCGGCCTGATGAAATACTCGCTTTCTTTTAAATAACCTATATTCGAACATACAAGTGTGGTACCATAATAAAGATCAACCGCAGGCACATTGGGCATGAGGTTAATGAATTTATATTTTACCATTCCGGAATCCGGCAATGCGAAACTATCAAAAGCCAGAAAGCTTTTAGTGTTGGCCGCCGTATCAGTTAGATGCAATGTATATGCTTTTCCCGCCTCGGCAGAAACCGCCGTTTTATACAAAACAACAGAATCAATGGCTGTACCTTTTTTAGGGATCGAGATCGAAACCTCAGAAGTTCCAGGTTTAATTACAAGGTAATCGGGCCTCGAATCGCCCAATGTTCCATACCCTCCCCCAGGATAGGGATATCGGGTTTTAATCAGCGTACTTACCCTCTGTCCGTTAATATTGATCTGCACATTTGGATCGGCGGCATATGCAATGTTGTAATTCACTTTCAACATCGCCTGATCATCTCTCAGCACTTCAAAATCACCATAGTTGATCTCGTTTTTACCACAGGAAACCGCAAAAGCCAGAACACCTGCTGCCAAAAATATTTTTATAATGGATTTCATATCTATAAGTTTAATTTAAGGAAGATTGGACCATGTTTCTTTGGTGTGATAATCTGTTTGCAAACCACCCCATTTGGCTAATTCATCCTGATTCCAAATGTATTCAGAACTGTATCTCGGTCTTAGGCGATAGGCGTATTTCCCGTTATTCCGCTCAAAAAAATCGCCAACCTCAAGCTGTTTATATGTTTTGTACACCGATGGATCGTAATGATATTTTCTTAAATCGCTCCACTGTTCCATGCCTGCCCAACCCCATTGCGCAACATATTTTTGCTGCATAATATCGGCAATGGTTAAAGCTGTTGCATTTTGGGCAACTTCGGTACTGGCCAGGTAGCTGTTTATTTCGGTTGTAGAAATTGTGGCCGCTGCCGGAGAACCGTTTCTTCCATACAGGTTTATAAAATCCATATGCCCCTTAATGCCGTTAATGTAAGCAGTAAATGCGGTACCGATTGTTCCTTTCCTAAATAATGCTTCAGCCTTGGCAAACTGTAGCTGGGCGTAACTCATAACCGGATACCTTGCGGCGTTAGAATAAATATACTTTCCCGGAAAGGGCACAATAGAAGTTCCGGATAATGCCCCCAAAATATGCGGAGTTGTTGCCGTTCCGTTAAAGGGAAGCGCGCCCCTATAAACCCCTGATACAGGTATAGGATTCATCATCCTGGTTAATCGGGGATCAACACCCGGCAATACCGGATCAACAGCAGCTGCCCCCCTCATTCCTCCCGTAAGCAAACTAACAACGGGCTGTCCAATTCTTCCATAGGTTGGGGCCGTGGTGGCGGTAGCGGTATACATTCCAAAATTCTGACTAAAAGGATTCGAATCATTACTGTTGGTACCACCGAAATTTATTGTTGCATCATCTGCAGCCGATGCGAAAGACAGATCTACATACTTAACCACGCTATCGGCATATTGGGTATTAAATTCGGCCTTGTTAATTAAATGGCTGTATTGCTGCGCCAATAAACCATAAACAAATTTACGCCATTTAACCCGGTCGCCTTTATACATCTGGTCGCCGGAAACACCCGCTAGTAAAGCAGCTGTTCCAGCAGCATCGGTTTTATTAAAGCATTCTAAAGCCTTTTGGCTCCATTGCCTTACCCTTTGATAAACCTCGGGCTGATCCTGATATTTGAATTTTAACTGGTTCGCATAGGCCTCGTCCAATATTACCGGGCCATGTGCATCGGTTAATAGCTGAAAACCCCAGGCTTTAATGGCATAACCAATTCCCGCATAGGTCCATTTATTTGTAGCTTCGGCATCCTTGATCATATCTTCCAGGTTTAAACCAAAGTTAACATACACCATCCGCCACATTGAACCGCCCAGATCGCTTGCCGATTGATAACCATGTTTCTCCCACGCAACAGTAAAACTGGTAGCATCCTGCCCAAACATATCCTGGGTGTATTTGAAAATCAACCTATTATCTGTAGCCGTATTGTTCGCCATCTGGAACATAATGGGCGAAAGCAGGTATTCGGCCCTGGTAACCTGGGGCGTAGCCGGATCGGTATTGATATCAAGCCATTTCTTACAGCTGCTAATGCCCAACACAACAGCCGAAAATATTATTATCTTAAAATATTTCATATTCTTATAATTTTAAACGGAAACCAATATTAACCCCTAAAGGCCTTCCCATATTTCCATAATCTATACCATAACCTCCGGCACCGCCCAACGATGGGTTGTTCGCATTTGCATCCGGATCTGTTCCTGAATAATTTGTAATCAGGAAAACATCTGTTAAGGTTACATAAGCGCCAAGGCCCTGAAGAAAATTAGTTCGGGAAAGCATTTTTGCAGGAAAATCGTACGAAATGGTAACATCCCTTAGTCTTAAAGATTTGATGTTTTTTTCAACGAACATTTCCGGCGCAATTCCGCTCGTTGTTGAACTATAGTAATTTGTATTTGCTGATGGCGTAACCAAAATAGTGTTAACCGTTGGGTTCGCGGTATTCTCCAAACCATCTTTCAGTACACCGGTTACTACCCTGGGCACGTCGCGATCTAGCGTTTTAACACTCAAGCCCCTTCTGTAAAGCTCGTATTGGGTCTGGTTGTAAACGTCGCCCCCTACCCTTAAATCCAACAGGAATGAAAGGCTGAAATTTTTATAATTTAAACTATTTACAAAACCAAGGTTGAATTTGGGCGTGCGATCGCCGATTACCGGAAATTCCTGGTCACTCCCCAAAATTGGCAAACCGGTTGCAGGGTTGATTAAAAGATCACCCTTGTTATTGCGCTGGTTAACCCAGCCGGCGATAGCAAGCGTACTTGCACCAGGAAAAACAGCTCCCCTTAGTCCATTTGCAACCCAGGTATCAGAATCATAAAGCTCCGGAAGTTCATCAGCGATGGATAACACCGTACCTTTATTATGCGTAAAATTAAAGGTCATATCCCAGTTTAAATCCTTAGTCCGGATCGGCGATCCTTTCAACTGTATCTCAACCCCTTTATTAACCACATCGCCACCGTTCATCAACCTGATTACCGAACCTGTACCATAGCTGATCCTCGGCGCGATAATCTGTTTATGGCTATTCAGTTTATAGTAGGTAAAATCTACACTGATCCTGTCCTTCAGGAAACCAAACTCGAAACCGGTTTCAAAGTTCTTGGTCTGTTCGGGCACTAAATCAGGATTTCCGCCATTGGCAAGATCGTAGTTAAACCCTCCACCTGTGCTGTTAACCGTTAACAAACGTGTAGCCAGTGCATAAGCCTTATATGGCTCCTTACCCGTTATACCTGCCGAAGCCCGCAACTTTCCACTACTGAAAACATTCCATTTTTTAACCGCCTCGAGCTCAGTAAAATTAAAAGCAAAACTTGCTGACGGATATGCAAAATATGGATTGCTTGGCATCAGCCTTGATGCCGCATCTACCCTGCCCGATAACGTTAAATAAAATAGGGATTGATAACCAAGCACCGCCTGGGCGAAAACACCCGCATTACGGTAACGGTTAATGGCCAGTTTGGCCGATTGCGTTGATGGAAGGGTATTGTTGATGCTATAAAAATCGGGATCGAACATATTCTGCCCCCTGGCCGAATTAACTGTATTGTTAACATCAGAAAAATTGGCACCAACGATATAGGTATTATTAAATTTTCCGAATTTATGTACCGCAGATGCCGTTACAGAACCATCCAATCTTTTATTTAAAGCCTGATAGGTATTAATGGTACCACCTGTTGGTGTAGCCGCACTGCCCGAGCCCGAAAAGGACTGGGTATGATAAACGGTTAAACCTGTGGTATTGGATAGATTGGTCCCTAAAATACCGGTAACCGTTAACCATTTGGTTGGTTTATATGATAAATTTGCATTACCAACAATTGCATTGGTTTTATCTTCTGACAGGTTTTTGTTCACATCCCAGAACGGGTTATCGCTTTCGCTGTAAATGGTACCTGTTGTTACCACCCTGTTCCCCACCGGATCGATCCAATTATTGACGTCAAATCTCGAAGGGAACCTCAACAACCCCATTAAATAACCCTGTACACCTTTATTTGCTTTTTTGTTATAAGCATTTGTATAACTAAACCTGGTGGTTACTTTAATTTTATCGGAAATTGGGATTACCCCTGTTACGCTTGATACAAACCGTTGGTAACGGGTAGTTGGAATTGTTCCTTTATTATCAGTGTATTCATTAGACCACCTGTAGGTTAAGGCTTCTTTTCCCCCTTCGATTACAACATTATGTTTTTGTGCAGTACCTGTTTTAAAGAAACTTCCAACATTATCATAAATGGGCAATCCTTCAGCATATTTTGGCCCAAAAAAATTAAAAGAACCTCCATTAAATATTCCATTTGCATCGCCCTGCCCGTAAACCTGCTGCACTTCGGGAGCATTGTTAACGGTTTCGATCCTTAACGAACCATTATACGAAACACTCGATTTACCTGCTTTTGCTTTTTTTGTGGTAATTACTATGGCTCCGCTTGCCCCCAGATTTCCGTAAAGCGCAGTAGCTTCGGGCCCCTTTAAAATGGTATAACTTTCAATATCTGCCGGATTGATATCGGATGCCCTGTTGGTATAATCCTGGCTCCTGTTATTACCGTTCATCGCTGTACTCCCCTGATTTAAAACGGAATTATCAATCGGCACGCCATCCAGCACAATCAAAGGGGAGTTATCACCCGTCATGGATACAATACCCCTCAAAATGATCTGCGAGGATGCACCCGGATCGCCCGATGTTGGATTTACAAAAAGCCCGGGTACCCTGCCGGCCAAACCATTGATAAAATTTTCGCGGCCCGTTTGAGAAACTTCATCACCCCGAACAGTAGGCGTTGAGTAACCCAGGCTTTTTGCATTCCGCTCAATCCCATAGGCCGTTACCACCACCTCGTTAAGGTTACCGGCATCAGCCAGGAGGGTAACGTTGATAGCCGTATTGACACCTACAGCCCTCTCTACAGTTTTGTAACCTACGTAAGAAAACACGAGTACATCACTTTTAGATGCCTTAATGGAATAGTTTCCGCCATTATTGGTTTGCGAAACTGTAGTGCTCCCCTTTATCCGGATGGAGACACCCGGAACGGGCCCGTCAGCAGAGCTGACCTTACCGGTTATAATTATCTGTTGCGCAAAAATTTGGGCAGACAGCATAATGATACCGATAAAACTAAAAAGTAGTTTTTTCATCATAATTAGTCAGTAAGAATTTAGTTACAGGTTGTTGTTTGTTTTCCGGCTAGCCAAAACACGCAAATTCACGCAATTTTGATGTTAGTTAAGTAAATATGCTGAATGTTTTCGACAATAAAAACAAATACAAAAGATTTATTGCGTTGTTAAACAATATTTTATTGCATCAACACGCAAAAACACGCAATATTTAAAAATTCTAAAAATGTTTTATACATTCGTTCCAAAACCAGAACATCCTATGCTGAAAAAAGAACGACACGATTTCATTATGCGCCAGATTAACCTGCACAACCGGGTACTTACTTCCGATCTGGTACAACTGCTCAATGTTTCGGAAGATACCATCAGAAGGGATCTACAGGAACTTGTTGATGAAAACCTGCTTTATAAAGTACATGGAGGGGCGCTATCCAAATCGTACCACAGTTCTTTCGACGATAGCACGGTTTATGCAAGGGAAAGTAAAATTGCGATCGGCAAAAAAGCTGTTCAGCTGATCAAAGATGGCATGGTGGTGCTAACAGGTGGAGGAACCACAATTTTGGAATTTGTTAAATTGCTCCCGCAGGGTTTGTCGGCCACATTTTTTACCATTAGCCCATTGGTGGCGGTAGAACTGGCCAAGTACAACAATATTGAAGTGATTTTGATCGGCGGTTTATTCTCCAAAAATTCGCAGGTTACCTACGGCGGACAGGTAATTACACAGCTATCGGAAATAAAGGCCGATTTATGTTTAATGGGCACCAGTGCCATCCATCCTGATGAGGGCCTAACGGATACCTACTGGGAAATTAACCAGCTTAAAAAAGCGATGCTGGCCTGTGCAAAAAGAACTGCAGTACTCTGCATTTCAGAAAAACTGGATATCGCATTACGATTAAGGGTTTGTCCGATAGAAAGCATCAGCTACCTGATTACAGAACTGAATGTAGAACACGAATCGCTTTCGCGCTACCGCGAAAAAGAACTCAATATCTTATAGCAAAAAAAAGCTGTATCATAAATATAGAATTGTCATCCTTGAGGGACAATTTATTTCATAAATCGATATTATGAGAGAGAGGTCTTTTTATCTAACTCTCATAATTTACCGTCATCTCGAGCGGAGTGCAACGTAGTCGAGAGATCTATCTCGAGATAGATCTCTCCATTCCACTGCGTTCCAGTCGAGATGACGGCACTCTGTTAATGGTAGCTTATCGAAGAACCCGCTAAAACGTTGGATCGGCAGGTGTATTGGTATTGTTATCCCGTTCCTGAAAAGGATAAGGGAAAAAATTCCGTTTCCGATCAGTGAGCGGCTGGTTAAACCGCCTCATATCTTCGATTTTTAAACCTGAAGCATACAGCTCAATTGAGCGGTGTTTGTAAATCAGATCGAGCAGCTGTTGCTGTGTATAAGGTCCAACCAATGGCGGCAAAGCGGCGGTTACCCCAAAAAGATCGGAGGTTTTGGTTACTACTTTGTTGAGTTCGATTAACGAATTGGTTAAATCAGGCACGCGGGCCAGCGCTTCGGCCTTAATTAAAATAATCTCGCCCGGCAGGTAAATAGGGAACGGACTTGCCGTTGCTGCAGCAAAACCATTCATACGCAGTGTTGCAGGGCTGCCAGCCATCAGGGTATAAAAAGGGATTCTTTTATCGGCTGCATCGGGAACATTTGCCCCGGTAAGCCCAAGATTTGTATTTAAAGGCTGAAAAACATTATTGGAAGAAATGATACTGAACAGGATGTTGGGCGAAGTAGTATCAAACTTGAAAAACGCGGCCTTTGTTAAATCAACAGCATTTGCTTCGGTTAAGGCGAGGGTATAATTGCCTGAAAACAGCGCATACCTTGATTTTAAGGCATGGATGGTGTTAACGATATTTACATCAGCAGGTACGTTGCCCAAAAATGCCGCAGAAATCGGATTGGCAGCGATAACCGTTAAGGCATTGTCCAAAACGGCAATGGCCTTGGTAAATCCGGCAGCGCGTGTAATGTATGCTACATTTTTGCCCGTACCATCGGGGATTTTTTCCCAGTATTGCGCCATATTACCAATTGCAAGGGCTTTAAATATGCTCGAATAAGCGATCAATCCTGCAGCGTATCCCTTATCACCTAAATTATTGGCGTTGCTGATCACCAGATCTGCATCGTACACAATCTTATTGGCACTGGCCCAAAGATTAAATAAAATGGTATTTGTCCCATCTACCGCACTACCTCCTGTACTCAGCTGTAATTCGGGAATATTCCCCGAGTTGAGCAACCTAAGCTCGTTGGTTACAAAGCCGTTTGCCGCGATAGAACTGAACATTACCCCCGTTCTGCTTAAGGTATATACCCGTTGCAAACCAATGGCCACAGCAGTTAATCCCTGTTGCGAACCCAAAGCCACGTCGGTTTTTGCCCTCGATGGATCCTGATACTCTTTTGTGCATGAGGCCAGGCACAGTGTTAACAAAATTGTTAACGAAGCTATTTTTGCCGAAATATGATTTCTTAAGATTTTCATAAAAATTTCTTTAGCGATTATAATTTAACTTGCAAACCCAAAGTAAAAGTGCGTGGAATAGGCACCGAACCAAAGTCTATATTACGTAATATGGTCGATTGTCCGCCAGAGTTTAATTCCGGGTCGTAACCTTTGTAATTATCCCACGAAAAGAGGTTCCTTCCGCTAACGGATACGGTAAGATCTCTTAAAAATTTGAGCTTGCCCACATTGTAGCTTAACGAAATCTCCCTTAGCTTAACGAAAGATCCATCATCTATCCTCCACTCTTCAATGGCATAAACACCGGCAACATAACCCCTTGGCAGTTGCCCCATCTGTTCCTGTTCGGCTACCTTGCCATTACCTACACCCTGGCGGGTCCTCCAATCGGCATTCCATACATCACCTCCTTGAACGGCATCAAACTGCACGTGCAGGCTCAGTTTTTTATAGGTAAAATCGTTTACAAACGACATGTTATAATCCGGATTGGGATTACCGATTACTTTACGCAGCGTGGTTCCGGTAGGCATGCCGTTTGCATCGCGCTGTGGTGTAAATGTGGTAGCAGAGTTTTGGATCCCCTTCTCGATCTGAGGGATACCCGCAGCATTGGTTAACAAACTGCCATCAGGATTCCGTGCAAAGAAAGTTCCGTAGAAAACACCGATTGCTTCACCGTTAATGATGGCAACAGGAGCACCCGGATTTGTACTGAACAGCCTTAAACCGCCCACATCCAATGCCTTATTCCTGTTTCTGTTGAACACAACCGTGGTATTCCATTTAAAATCTTTGGTACTAACGGGGGTTCCGTTCAATACCAGCTCAATACCCTTGTTCCTTAACGAACCAATGTTATCCAGCAAACTCGAAAACCCGGTTGAAGGCGCCTGTACACTTGCAATTAACAAATCGCTAACTTTTTTATTGTACCAGTTAAACTGCAGGCCCAGCCTGTTTTTAAAAAACGATAGGTCGGTTCCCAGTTCCAGTTCGCGCTGGCGCTCGGGCTTAACATTTTCATTCGCCAATGTAGCGCTCGAGAAAAGCGAGGCCCTGCCCAGAAACGATTGTGTTGAGTAAGCATTTATCCTATCGTAAGCTCCAATACCCGTTAAATTGCCCGATTCGCCATAAGCAGCCCTGATTTTAAAAGCATCCCACCAACCGGAAACACCCAGGTTTTTCCAGTAATCGGCCGAAGAAAGCACATAACTTACACTTCCCTTTAAATATTCCTGGGTACGGTTGGCCGATCCGAAAACAGAAGATTGATCTACCCTTAAGGCACCGGTAACAAACAGGTGGTTTTTATATTTAAAATTCTGTTGAATGTAACCCCCGCTTACCGAAAGCTCGGTACGGCCATCAATACTCGGCAATTGTGTTGCTGCGGCATTTACCGTTTCGATCAATGGTGCCAAACCTCTTCCGTTTACCAGTTGATACCTGGTTTTTTCGTATTGAAAGGAATAACCAAGCTGTGTTGTTGATGAAATCAGATCAGATAATTTAGCCTGGTAAGTGGCGTTAAACTCGTTGTTAAACTGGAAGGCATTATTGGTTGCCGCACTGGCATAACCATTTAATGTACCATCTAAAGCAGCCCCGCCACCGTAAAAATCAGGATTTACGTTATAGGCAAACGGAGGAATATAGGTTGATCCGCTCTGGCCAGAGTTATCAACCCCCAAAGTAAAATCCAGTGTCAGGTTTTTTACCGGATATAATTTTAAATTGGCGTTGGCAATAATGCGGTTGGTTTCCTGCCGCTGCTTAATATCTTCTATTACCGATACGGGATTTACCCTGCCCCGTTCGCCAACCGCGAGTAAGTTGCCATTGGCATCTCTTGCAAAAATATCGTGGAAGTTACCGATGATGGTTACCGAGTTCATCGGAGAGAAGAACGAGTTTCCATCCGGTTTTTCGTTGGCAGAACTGCGGATATAATTTAAACCGGCACTCAATTTTGCCCATTCGGTAATTTTCTGATCAATATTTGCCCTGAAATTGTAGCGTGTAAAATCAGTATTTTTAATAATCCCCTGGTTACTGAAATAGGCAGCCGAGGTATAATATTTCGTATTTTCGTTACCTCCCGAAACAGAAATGGTATTATCGGTACCAGTAGCCGACTGGAAGATGTAATCCTGGTAATTGTAACGGGTTACGGGTGTGGTATTGGTGAGCAAAACTGCCGGATCGCCTACCGTTTGGATCACATCCTGTGTAAAGGAATTAACCGATCCGCCAAATTTTACTGGCGATTGGTTTACGTCAATCTGCTTCCGTAAATGGCTTAAAGTTAAACTGGTGCTAAAATTAACCTGCGCGGCACCGATTACCCCTTTTTTGGTAAAAATCTGGATTACCCCTGAGTTCGCCCTTGAGCCATATATTGCCGCAGCTGCTGCACCATTTAAAACCTCTATACGCTCAATATCGGCCGGATTGATATCAACCATTCTGTTTTGGCCAATACTGCCCACAAAGTTTCCGCCATCGTAATTGGATGATGTATTGGTAACCCTGGTGGTAGAATTGTTTACGATAACCCCATCAATAATATAAAGTGGTTCTGATGATGAGTTTACCGAGCTTATCCCCCTTAAACGAACCGAAAGGCCACCAGCAGGGTCGCCAGAATTTTGGCTGATCTGTGCCCCGGCCGTTTTACCCTGTAACGAAGAGAGTACGTTGCCACTTGGAGCTTTGTTCAGGTCGTCGCCTTTAACGGTACTTACATAACTTCCCAGTTCTTTCCTGGTGGTTCCCTGCGATGTTCCGGTAACAATTACCTCATCCAAACCAACAGCATCTGCATTTAAGGCAGCGCTTAACGGCACCTGTTCGTTAGTGCCGAGATCAATAGCCTGTACTTTACTTTTGTAACCCACATAAGAAAACTGGACCTGGTATTTACCTGGAGCCAGATCTACAGCAAAGGCATAACCACCATTGCTGTTGGTACTGGTGGCTAAATTTGTATTGAGGATTTTAACCACAACGCCCGGGATGGCTTCGTTACTTGCGGCATCCGTCACTTTCCCGCTAATGTTGTAACGCTTGTTCTGTGCCTGTACCGTTTCCGAAAACAGGAGCAGCAGAAATGGGATCAACAAAATCGCAAAAAATCCTGTCGACCATTTGAGGTAACTTTTTTCCATAAAATTTGGTTTTGTGTTAGAAGATTAGTGTTAAAACAAATTTAACAAAATACCGCACAAAGCAAATTTTAGGCTCCGCTTTATTTTGAAGCGTTAAATGTTGAAAGGTTTAAATGCTGGAAAGTTGAAAGGTTGCAAAGTTGATTTCAAGCGACCAATAAGACTATTGACTTCAGACTGTAGACTAAGGACTGAATACTAAGAAGGCAAACTAATCTTTCCCATACAAACCGAAGGTACTCCCTGTCTGTTGCCAAAGTTTATCGGTTTACCGCAAAGTGTTTCGTTGGCCAGCACGGCAAATAAAACGGCTTCTTTAGCATCAGGATTGATATTTAAATCGTCGGTGGTTAAGAATTCGCAATGCGGCAGTTTATCCTTTAGAAGCTGTACCAATAACGGATTGTGCATGCCGCCTCCACTCATAAACACCCTGGCATTTGCATCCGCCCCAAAACAGCGTTTTATGGCATTGGCAATGGTTTTGGCAGAAAAATGACATAATGTAGCCATCACATCTTCCCTATTGATATCCGTTGTTGAAGAAACTTCCTGCGCTTTTGTTAAATAATCGAGGTTGAACAATTCCGGGCCTGTAGTTTTAGGAAAACCGAGCTCAAAGAAACTACAATCCAGCAAAGCCAATAGTAATGGTGCATTCGCTTCCCCCTGCAGCGCTACAGCAGCGTTTTTATCATAAAATTGATTAAAATGCTTTTGCATGTACTGGTCCATCAGTGTATTGCCCGGACCAACATCGGTTGAGAAAACCGAACTGGCATCCCTATTTCCCGGCAGGTAAGTAAAATTCGCTATCCCTCCAATATTCAGCATTATGCGGTCTTCGCCAGCTTCCGAAAAAATCAGGTAATCGCCATAAACGGCCAAAGGAGCACCTTCGCCACCTGCCGCCAGGTGTTTTTGCCGAAAATCGGAAAGGGTAATGATACCGGTTTTCACCGCAATATGGTCACCATCGCCGATCTGCAGGGTTCCGTTTGGGTAATCGCCAAGTTGATGCAATGATTTTGGTGCATGGAAAATCGTTTGTCCGTGGCTGGCTATAAAATCAACCTCTTCATTTTTAACCCCCCATTCAACCAAAGCTTCGTTAATAAGTGCGGCGTGTGTATTGGCAATATGCTCGTTCATAAGGCATACCAATTGCAAATCGACTTCCTTTTTTGAGAAAACGGCTTTTATCTTCGCCCTGAAATCATCGGTATAATCGCCTGTCTTAAACTTAAGTACCTGAACATCGGTTCCGGCACCATTGTTTTTAACCGAACAAAGTGCGATATCCAGCCCATCCATAGAAGTTCCGCTCATTAGGCCGATAATTAAACGCGCCGGTTTTGCCGCTTTCGAATACAATTTTTCAATCTGTGCGTTCATATTGATTTTTATCTTAAAAAGATCAAACGTTTGTCTGCTATCTTAATCTAATTTTATGCAAATAGTTCCAATAAAAGTAAATATCCTTTGTTACAAATTGGGCATTACTCTCTATATTTACTGCTCCGTACATTAAAAACCATATAAAAAAAATGGCTAGATTAAATTTACTGGAGGAGACACGTTTCGAAAAACTACCCGATAGCGTGTTCGAAAATCCAAAAATTGCTTCCATTAATGTAGCTCACCGCATCGCGGAGCTCATTAAATCAAAACAAGCAAGCAACACACCTGCAGTACTGGGCTTAGCAACAGGTGTTACCCCAATTGCAGTTTATGCCGAACTGGTAAGGCTGCATAAAGAAGAGGGGTTAAGTTTTAAAAACGTAATTACTTTCAATTTGGATGAATACTATCCAATGGCGCCAACGGCGGTACAGAGTTACGTTACTTTTATGAACGAGAACCTCTTCGACCATATCGATATCGATAAAAAGAACGTTCACATCCCTGATGGCACACTTGCATTGGAAGACATTCCGGCATTCTGCCTGGAGTACGAAAAGAAAATCGGTGATCTTGGCGGATTGGATATCCAGATTTTGGGTATCGGACGTACCGGTCACATCGGTTTTAACGAGCCGGGCTCTGCGCCTAACTCGGGTACCCGTTTAGTTACTTTGGATGATCTTACCCGCCGCGATGCCGCTCGCGATTTCGGTGGAAAAAGTTTCGTTCCAACCAAAGCCATTACCATGGGTATTGGTACCATTTTTAAAGCAAGGGAAATTATTTTAATGGCCTGGAGCCGTAAAAAAGCTTCGATCATTAAAAAAGCTGTTGAAGGTGAAATTTCAGGCGAAGTACCGGCTACCTATCTTCAGCTTTCTGAAAATGTAGAGTTTATCCTGGATGCACCAGCTGCTTCAGAACTGACCCGTTTTGATACACCTTGGTTGGTTAAAGATTGTGTTTGGACAGAGGCACTGATCCGCAAGGCGGTAATCTGGCTGGCCAACACCCTGAAAAAACCGATCTTAAAATTAACAGAAGACGATTACAACAATAATGGTATGGCACAGCTGGCTACCGAAAAAGGGCCGGTTTACAACATCAATATCCATATCTTTAATAAATTACAGCATACCATTACCGGCTGGCCGGGCGGTAAACCAAATGCCGACGATTCGCAACGCCCTGAAAGGGCCGAGCCGGCTAAAAAACGTGTAATTATCTTTTCTCCACATCCTGATGATGATGTAATCTCGATGGGTGGTACTTTCTTACGTTTAGTAGATCAGAAACATGATGTGCACGTAGCCTACCAAACCTCAGGCAATACTGCAGTTTGGGACGACGATGCATTGCGTTTTGTAGAATTCAACGTAGATTTTACAGAAAAAATGGGGATGGACAATTCGCACTTAAAGGAGCTTTACAGCAAAATGAGAACCTTTATCGATCAGAAAAAGCCAAACCAGGTAGATACTCCTGAGATCCAAACGGTAAAAGGACTGATCAGAAAAGGTGAAGCCATTGCGGGTGCTCGTTACTGTGGACTTGAGGATGATCATATCCATTTCCAGGCGCTTCCTTTTTACGAGAGTGGCAAGGTTCAGAAAAATCCGGTAACCGATGCCGATATCGAGCTAACAATTGAGTTATTACAGAAAGTTAAACCACAACAGGTTTATGCTGCCGGCGATTTTGAAGATCCACATGGTACGCACATTGTTTGTTTCAACATTATTTTAGCTGCATTAAAACGCCTGCGTAAAACAGAAGCATGGGCACAGGATTGCTGGTTATGGATGTACCGTGGTGCTTGGCATGAGTTCGAAACTTACGAAATCGAAATGGCTGTTCCAATCTCTCCACAGGAACTTGAGCGCAAAAGAAACGCGATCTTTAAACATCAAAGTCAGAAAGACAGGGCCGTTTTCCCGGGTGATGATGCAAGGGAATTCTGGCAACGTGCTGAAGACCGCAACCGAGATACGGCAAAAGCTTATGATGAGCTTGGGCTTGCAGAGTACGAAGCAATGGAAGCTTTTGTACGCTGGAAGTTTGAAGATTAAGTTTATTCACCTGCGAAGTCTCAAAGGCCAAGTGCCGGGCAAGACTTCGCAGGTCTTTAAAAAAGTTAATTAAACCTACAATTATCCCAATAGCTTTCTCCAAGCCAAATTTTAAACCGGTTCACGGTAAGTCTCAAAATAAATATTTAACTTTCTTATCAATTAGTCGTCCCTAACTAATTATTCAAATCATTAGAATATGAAAATAGAGGAAGGCTGCTGCTATCATATTTACAACAGAGGAAACAATAAGGGTAAAATCTTTTTCGACGATAGAAATTATATTTTTTTCTTAACGCAGTTCAAAAGGTATGTTTCTCCATACGCTGATATCTTTGCCTATTGTTTAATGCCAAACCATTTTCATTTTTTTATCAGGGTAAATGATCAGTTGAACTTTGAAAAAGGAATTAAAAACATGTTTATTTCTTATGTTAAAGCAATAAATCTAAGTTATAACAGAGTTGGCGGCTTATTCCAGGGAAGGTATAAAATAAAAAAAGTTGATACTGAAAGTTATTATACTAGAATTATCACCTACATCCACCAAAACCCATTAACATCGAAACTGGTTGAGTGAAAAGAAGACTACAAGTACTCTTCTTTTAGTGCTTATTTATCCACCGAACCGACGGCAGTTAATAAATCTGAAGTTTTAGAATGGTTTGGAGGTTTAGCAGGATTTATCGCGGATCATAAAATTTAGGAGATTACCTGCCTCAAACTTCCGAAGTGTCGCCCCCGCCCTTTCCCTTCCAAACTTCGGAAGTACCCTACATCTCCCCTCCAAAGCTCATTTTATTTCTCTTTCTAAAAACAATGCCCTAAATTAGTTAGCTGAACCAAAATCAACCAAACCACCATGACCGAGCCTAAACAACGATTACTTTCGCTAGATTTTTTTAGGGGATTAACTGTAGCTGCAATGATTTTAGTAAACAATCCGGGCAGTTGGGGTCATATTTATGCCCCTTTAGAGCATGCGGAATGGAATGGCTGTACGCCTACCGATCTTATTTTCCCTTTCTTTTTATGGATTGTTGGCGTTTCAATCGCCTTTGCCATGAGCAGCAGTAAAGCAGATCCTTCCACACATCAAAAAACGATTATCAAAGCCATTAAACGCGGGCTTATTCTCTATTTACTGGGTTTCTTTCTGGCTATTTTCGGAAAAATTATCAGTGCCATTATGGATGGCACCTCTATTTGGGGAGCTTTTCAAACGGTTAGGTTATTGGGGGTTCTGCAAAGAATAGGTATCGTTTTTATCATCAGCAGTATCATCTTCCTTAAAGCCTCTACCAAAACTATTTTTAAAACTTTAATTGTAATCCTAGCCGTTTATTGGGCATTAATGACATTTATTCCGGTTCCGGGTGTAGGTTATCCCAATATGGAAAAAGAAACGAACCTGGCTGCCTGGATAGACCGTGGAATTTTAACCGAAGCACATACCTGGGCCTCTTCAAAAACCTGGGATCCGGAAGGCATTTTAAGCACATTACCAGCCGTAGGCACCTGTTTGTTTGGTATTCTGGTTGGCGTTTGGATGCGCAGAAAAGATGTAGATAACCCCACTAAAGTAGCCTGGCTTTTTACAACAGGTATTACTGCCGTTATTTTAGGTTTACTCTGGGATTTACAGTTCCCGATTAATAAAGCGCTTTGGACAAGCTCTTACGTACTTTACGCCGGCGGCCTGGCATCAATTGGCCTGGCATTGTGTTATTGGGTAATCGATGTGCAGGGTTATAAAAAATTTACCACTCCGTTTGTGGTATATGGTGTAAATGCCATTACGGTTTTCTTTTTGGCGGGTTTGGCGCCAAGGGTACTAAATCTCATCCAGGTTACCAAACCCGATGGTTATAAGACCGGTTTATTGGTTCGTTTTTACGAAACCTGTTATACCCCTTTTTTTAGTCCGATAAATGCCTCGCTGGTTTGGGCCATTACCTATGTACTGGGCTTTTATGTACTGTTATATTTTATGTATAAAAAGAACATTATAATTAAGGTTTAGTAATTTTACGCATTATCGAACCTAACTATTGAAAAAGAAAACAACCATATACGATATCGCTAATGCCCTGAACATTACGGTATCAACTGTTTCGCGGGCATTAAGCGGTTTCCCGGCCATAAGCGATACCACAAGAAAAGCCGTGGTAGATATGGCCAAAAAGCTGAACTATAGTCCGAATAAACTCGCCTCGGCCTTAAAATCAGGCAAAACCTATATCATCGGCGTAATTGTACCAAGTGTACAGGCCCATTTTTTTGCTTCGATTATCCACTGTATCGAAGATGGACTGAAAGACAGCGGTTATCGGGTAATTATCTATCAATCCAACGAATCGGTAGAAAACGAGATCAACGGGGTAAGAACTTTGCTCGAAGCCCAGGTAGATGGTATTATGGCCTCCCTATCACTAGAAACAAAGGATGTTTCGCACTTTAACGAAATTATCGAACAGAATAAACCCCTTATATTGTTCGATCGTGTAAATGCCGGTTTAAAGGTACCCACCATTACGCTCGATGATTTTAACGCAGGTTATATTGCTACCAAACATTTAATTGATAAAGGTTTCAAAAAAATTGCTTTTGTAACCACTGCGCACCAGGTTAAAATTTTTAACGACCGTTTAGAGGGTTATAAAAAAGCGCTCACCGACCATAATTTCCCCATAATAGATGAGCATATCATTTTGGGTGGTTTATCGATTAAAGACGGTCGTTTTGGTGCGGGTAAACTGATGCGCGGCAACAAACCCGACGCCATTATTGCAGGAGATGATTTTACAGCCCTGGGTGTGATCCAAAAACTCAAGGAAATTGATGAAACACCGCCAGAAGTTGGTGTGATCGGCTTTGCCAACGAGGCCTTCTCGGCTTATATTACACCAAGCCTATCAACTATTGATCAGCACGCTTCGCAAATGGGTAAAGAATGTGCCAAAATGTTCCTTAAAATGATCGGACAGCAGAACCCCTATACCAAAATAGAACATATTGTACTTAATCCGAGTATTATCGAAAGGGAATCGACTGATAGAAAAAGTTAAAATAAAACGCCCGTCATCTCGACCGGAGCATGGCGGAGTGGAGAGATCTATCTTGCATAAAAGACCCTGACCGCGAAGCAGCTATTAGACAATTAAAAGTAATAGAAACAGCTAATAAAACAAGTTCAGGGTGACGATACGCTGGGGAGATCTATCTTGAGATAGATC
>NZ_DJDT01000052.1 GCF_002432345.1 Pedobacter sp. UBA5917 | reverse complement strand
ATAATCGGTGAAAATATAAACTGAACCGACGCGTAAGCAAGGGTTAGCCAACCGCCATATTCTGCTGCCAAACCGAAACCACCACCGGTAAAATCCTGTATAAGTTTTGGTAAAACCGGAATAATGATCCCAAAGCCTGTAAAATCGATCAGCAGGGTGACCATAATAAAACTCATTGCAGATTTTTTCTCGTTTGCCATTATCTTTAAGGTTGGAATGCAAAAGTATCAGATTTACTTAAGAATGTAAATTTTAGTTCTACAAATCCTCCTGTTTCCATTAATTCTGTATATCCAAAACAAGAATAAAGACTTATTCACACTGTCCGTCTTTTCGGCAGTCATATTTAACAGAAGTTAGCCCTGTGGACACAGTTTATGACAACAAAAGTGCCCTATTTTTTTACATTTAGGCTTCTTGGAAGGTGAAAATTTGGATGTGATTTTTATTCGTTTTACCTTGAGAGTATCAAATAATTAACACTCGTATGTCTATCAAATCAACAAGGTATTCTCCTGATATATCAAGGGAAAAATGCGATAAGCTATTCCGTAAAAAAGTCAATCCGGAAAGCATTACCAAATTGAGGCAGTTTACACTTCTGGCGCTGTTTATAAGTCTCATCCTGCAGCATATTTCGCGGTTATCCTACAACGCGTATTCACAGATCTATCCTTTTTTCAGTTATTGAAATTTTGTTAAACAGACTTTGATAAATCCTAATATCTATTTATTAATACCCGGAAAGCAATGGGAATCATAAAATCAAAAAAAAATGTTGCAGGAACAATTTATGAAGTACTTGCTATCCTGCTTTTCTTAGCAGTTTGTTCGTATGCGTACAACATGAACGACTACAGGATTATATATAAATGGGGAATTGTTCCGCTCATCCCGTTTATCATTTCGATATTTTATAGATCCAATCAAATAGGTAATAATATCAAAAATGCAGGGCTTGCAATAGCGGCCATGTTTGCCTATTTAGATACTATTGGCATTAACGGATTGCCAGCTATAGCAATTCTGTTACTTGTGATGTTATTTTTTGCAAATCTATTTTCGACAGAAAAAGTGTGGAGCGAAATGATGAAAATAGTTGGTGGTATAGCTTCAGGTTCATTAGCCCAGGCAAAGATTTCGAATAATAAAACAAATAAAAGTAGAACATGAAAAATTATTTAAACAACAGGTTTCGGATTTCTGAAAGAAATAGTTCTATCACTGTTGAGCTATTGGCAGGACTTTCAACTTTTATGAGTTTATCATATATTGTTGTGGTAAACCCGGCAATCCTCTCAGAAGGTGGGATTGATAAAAGTGCCGTATTTTTTGCAACTGTATTGGTTTCTGGCATTTTCACGATTATTATGGGTTGGAAAGCGAACTTACCTTTTGCTTTGGCACCAGGTTTAGAAATGGATGCCTATGTTGCATTTTATATAGTTGGGGTGCTCGGTTTTTCCTGGATACAGGGATTAGCGATTGTGTTCTACTCCACACTGATATTTTTTATCTTAACGGCTTTAAAGCTAAGGCATAAAATTGTTGATAGCATCCCCGACTTAATGAAGCATAATTTAGCTGCAGCTGTCGGGATTTTTATCATCATGATAGGTTTTAAGCTTTCTGGGATAGTTTCATTTCACGACGCCACACCAATTGGCCTCGGCGATTTTACAAGCAAATCGGCTATCTGCTTATACATAGGCATCTCGATTATATTTATCGTCGAAAAAATATTAAGCTTTAAAGGATCAATATTGATCAGTATAATAGTAATGGCCCTTTATTGCAATTTTGTTGGATTGAGTGGAGGAACGGAGCCTATTATTTATTCCAAACAAATGTTTTCGGCCACAGGAAAGTTTGTAGAAGGTTTATCTGTTATTCTTAACCCCAATTCTTGGGCGCCTATATTAATTTTGTTTCTTGTAGATTTTTATGGAAGTGTAGCCAAAATTATCGGCTTAACCGTAAATACAGAAATATTCAGCAAAAATGGTTCTGAAGATGAAAAAATAAAAGGAGGATTGATGGTGGATGGGTTTGCCGCATTGTTTAGTCCAATTTTTGGAACAAGCAGCATCACAACATTTGTAGAAAGCAGTGTTGGGATAAAAGAAGGAGGGAGGACAGGGCTAACTGCGATAACCTGTGGGATTTTATTGCTTTTTTGTTTTCTGTTGGTACCTTTAATAAAATTCGTACCTGTTGTTGCAACATCAGCAGCTTTGGTTTGGGTTGGACTTTGGCTAATGCCCAAGGGAATGATTTCGATGTTTTCGAAAGACAAAACAGTTTGGAAAAGTTATCAATCAATAGATAAAGTAATCCTTGCCGTAATGTCGCTTGCAGTAATTGTTTCTTTTTCTTTACAATACGCGATGATCCTCGGTTACTCAGGTTACATCATTAAATCTATACTGAATAAAGAAAAACCAAATATCTATCTATTGGCATCCTTTATATTATTACTTGTTGGATCACTGGCGCAATTGATGCAATAAACGCATCAAAAACAACAGAAATAACGCTCTTTTATACTTGGCTTTATTTCTCCCATTAACCTGGGAAAATTTCAAAACCAATTTTCCAATAATCACTATTTTAAAGGCAAGATCAACACGGTTCTAAAATGATCTTGCCTTTATTTTGAATTATTTGAGCCTGTAGCCGAATAATATTTCAATATCCTTTTACAAATTGCCAGGTTTTGAAATCGGTAACCCATCAAACAATCAATCCTATACATTGTTATTTACATTCTCGCGGTGTAACCCCTCTTGTGACCTTCTTATTTAGCTGATCCAAAATTTTCCAAAACCCCATAAACTGACCCTCAGTAAATTAAAATAGCATCGGGAATAAAAAACCTATAACAAAGGTCAAAACTTTTCCACAATACCTTAATTCGGCATAATTTTGTTAAATTCGCAAGGTTATAGTAATACCTTTTTTAATATCGTTTTAAGTAACGAGAATAATAATTTATGGCAGAAGATTTAGAGAATCAACAGAACGACAAAATCATTCCAATTAACATAGAAGAGCAGATGAAATCGGCCTACATTGATTATTCAATGTCGGTAATCGTATCGAGGGCCTTGCCTGATGTACGCGATGGATTAAAACCAGTACACCGCCGTGTGCTCTACGGCATGTTGGGTTTGGGTGTAACCAGTGGTAAACCCTATAAAAAATCTGCCCGTATCGTGGGTGAGGTTTTGGGTAAATACCACCCACATGGTGATGCATCTGTATATTTTACCATGGTACGTATGGCCCAGGATTGGAGTTTGCGTTACCCAATGGTAGATGGCCAGGGAAACTTTGGTCACATTGATGGCGATTCGCCGGCTGCAATGCGTTATACCGAGGCACGTTTTAGTAAACTTGCCGAAGAAATGGTTGCAGATATCAACAAAGATACCGTTGATTTTCAGTTAAACTTTGATGACACCGAACAGGAACCAACGGTTTTACCTGCAAAAATACCTAATCTTTTAGTTAACGGATCTTCGGGTATCGCTGTAGGTATGGCCACCAATATGGCACCGCACAACTTAACAGAGGTAATTGATGGTGTTGTAAACTATATCGACAACAGGGATATCACCATTGAGGAGCTGATGAAGTTTGTAAAAGCTCCCGATTTTCCTACAGGTGGTATTATTTATGGTTATACTGGCGTTAAAGAAGCTTTCGAAACCGGCCGCGGACGTATTGTTATGCGTGCAAAGGCAGAAATTGAAATGCTGAAAGAGCGTGAGGTAATTATTGTTACCGAAATTCCTTACCAGGTTAACAAAGCACAGATGATTGAGCGTACGGCTGAATTGGTGGGCGAGAAAAAACTGGAAGGTATTTCGAACATCAAAGATGAATCGAATAAAGATGGTATCCGTATCGTTTACGAAATTAAACGTGATGCAAATGCCTCTATCGTTTTAAACAACCTTTACAAATACACGGCCTTACAAACATCATTCAGTGTAAACAACATTGCTTTGGTAAAAGGACGTCCGCAGATGTTAAATCTTAAAGATTTAATTGTACATTTTGTGGATCACCGCCATGATGTAATTGTTCGCCGTACCAAATACGAATTGGCAGAAGCCGAGAAACGTGCACATATTTTAGAAGGTTATTTAATTGCTTTAGATCATTTAGATGAGGTAATTAAATTGATCCGTGCTTCCGAAACACCGGAAGAAGCCCGTCAGGGTTTGATGGAAAAATTCGCTTTAAGCGATCTTCAGGCACGTGCAATCCTGGATATGACGCTTCGTCGTTTAACAGGACTAGAGCGTGATAAAATCAAAGAAGAGTATGCCGAGCTGATGAAAACCATCGATTATTTGAAATCTATTTTAGCAGATGAAGGCTTACGGATGCAGATCATTAAAGATGAACTCGAAGAAGTGAAGCAGAAATTCGGTGATGAACGTAAAACAACTATCGTTCACTCGGCCGAAGATATGAGCATGGAAGATTTTATCGATGATGAAGAAGTTGTGATCACCATTTCTCACGAAGGATACGTTAAACGTACCCCGGCAAGCGAATTTAAAGCGCAGGGAAGAGGCGGAAAAGGATCGAAAGGCAGTACCTCAAGAAATGAAGATTTTATTGAGCACATGCTGGTAGCTACCAACCACAACTACATGTTGTTCTTTACCGAAGCCGGAAGATGTTTCTGGTTGAGGGTATACGAAATTCCTGAAGGTTCGCGTACCAGTAAGGGAAGGGCAATCCAGAACATCATCAACATTCCGAAAGAAGAAAAAATAAAAGCCTATATCAAGGTTAAAAACCTTAAAGATCAGGAATACCTGGAGAACAATTTCATCATTATGTGTACTAAAAAAGGTACCATCAAGAAAACTTCTCTTGAGGCTTATTCACGTCCGCGTGTAAATGGTATCAATGCCATTAACATTAACGAGGGTGATATTTTATTGGAAGCTTGCTTAACCAACGGCGAAAGCGAAATTGTAATGGCTTTACGCTCAGGAAGAGCCATCCGTTTCAACGAAAAAACCGTTCGTCCGATGGGTAGAACAGCTACCGGTGTACGTGGTGTAAGACTTGCACACGATCAGGATGAAGTAGTTGGCATGATTGCTGTTAACAATCCTGAAGTTACCGTGTTGGTGGTATCAGAAAAAGGTTACGGAAAACGTACCGATATTGAAGATTACCGTGTAACCAACCGTGGTGGAAAAGGGGTTAAAACCATTAATGTTACCGAGAAAACAGGACAGTTAGTGTCTATTAAAGACGTTACCGATAGCGAAGATCTGATGATCATTAACCGTTCAGGCATTGTAATCAGGATTCCCGTATCGGCTTTAAGGGTAATGGGACGTGCAACACAGGGTGTACGCTTGATCTCGTTAAAAGGTGATGATGAAATTGCATCGGTAACCAAAATCGACCACGAAGAGGATGAAGAGGAAACAGTTGATTTAGAAAGCGTTGTAGTTGTTGATGGTGAGGAATTAGAGGCTGATACAACTCCTGATGCAGATGATACTGAAGAGGAAGATGATGCAGATAACGAAACCGAAGAAGAAAATTAACTAAAATTAAGATTAGAATAAAAATTATGAAAAGAGTATTTCTAAGTATATTTCTAGCAGGTGCGGTAAGCGCTGCTTTTGCTCAGAAAAGTGAAGTAACTGCGGCAAAGAACGACTGGGGCTTATTCCAGTTAACTTCTGCAAACGCATCAACACCTCTGGCTAAAAAACTGGAATCATTGGCAAAAGGTTTGGCTCATACCGATAAAGCCATTGCTGACGAGAAATCTAAAGTAATGCCCGAAGCATGGTCGTACCGCGCTTTATTTGCTTCTTCTGCAGCTATTTTAGATTCTACCAGTACAGCAAATGCAGATGCAAACCTTAAAATTGCACAGAATGCTGTTGTTGAAGCAAAAAAACTGGATACTAAAGGCAGCGAAAAAGACAACATCAATTTAGCCGAAACCAATATCATCAATGCGGTTAGAAATGGTGGTGTAATTGCTTATAACAAAAAAGATTACAAAACAGCTTACGAGAAATTTGTTGCTGCAACCGTAATCAATCCACAGGATACATCAATGTATTTAAATGCAGGTATTGCCGCCAGGAACATTGAAAATTATCCGGATATGATTACCCAGTTCAAAAAAGTAATCGCTTTAAACTCGCCACAGTCTAAAGATTTATATTCTGAGATCCTTAATGCGGTTCTAAGCAAACAAAAAGATACTACTGCTGCATTGGCAATAATCAAAGAAGCTACTGCAAAATTTCCTGAAAATACCGACTGGATCAAAACAGAAACCCAGATCTATATCGATAGGGGTGATGCTGCAAAATCTGAACAGATGCTAACTGCTTTGGCCGCAAAAGAACCAAATAATCCTAATTATCAGGTGTTATTGGGAAATATCTATTTTAGCCAGGCTTTAAAATTACAGAACGACAGAAACAAGATCGATGCTAAAAAAGTAAAAGAATTTAACGAAGTAACGGCCAAAATGAACGCCTTATTAGATAAATCGCTTCCTTTTTATAAAAAAGCCTTAGAAGTTGATGCCAAAAACCAGGGCGCATTAGAAACCTTAAAAACCATTTACGGTTTCAGAAACGATACCAAAAATTACGAAGATATAAAGAAACGTTTAGATGCCTTGCCTAAACAATAATGATCTTCC
>NZ_DJDT01000333.1 GCF_002432345.1 Pedobacter sp. UBA5917 | reverse complement strand
GCATATCAGTTAACCAATTTAACCAATTAACCATTTCAATAGGCGTATTGCATGTCAGTTAACCGATTTAAACAGTTAACCGATTAACCATTTAACATCCCCACCAACCTCACACATTCCACCGCTTCCTTCACATCATGTACCCTTAAAATGCCTGCACCTTTTTGCAGTGCTATTGTATTTAATACTGTGGTACCATTTAGTGCATCTGCTGCAGTATTGCCCAGTGTTTTATAAATCATGCCCTTGCGGGAGAAACCGACCAGAATCGGGAGTTTGAAAATTTTAAAAGCTTCCATCTGGTTCAGCAATTCATAATTGTGTGCTATCGTTTTTCCAAAGCCAAAACCAGGGTCGATAATTACATCATGAACGTGCAATGCCCTAAGTGCTGCAACTTTTTCGGCCAGGTAATCAATCACTTCAAGCAGTACATTGTTATAAACCGGATTTTGCTGCATATTTTGTGGTGTACCCTGCATGTGCATCATCATGTAGGGAACCTGCAATCTGGCCACGGTTTCGAACATTTTATCGTCCATGTCGCCACTGGCAATATCATTAATGATATGTGCCCCGGCCAAAATGGTTTCCTCGGCTACTTTTGCCCTAAAGGTATCGATAGAAATAACTGCTTCAGGAAATGCTGCCGTCAAACTTTCTACCACCGGGACCAAACGGTCTGTTTCTTCAGCTTCCGAAATATCTTTAGCACCCGGCCGGGAAGAGTACCCGCCGATATCGATAAAAGTAGCACCCTCATTTAAAAACTGTTCGGCTTTGCTTAAAGCTTCATCTATTGTTTTTGTGCGGCTATTGCTATAAAAAGAATCGGGGGTGATGTTTAAAATCCCCATTACTTTTGGCGTACTTAAATCGATAAGTTTTCCTTTGATGTTTAAGCTTTGTTTGGGCTCAAAAAAGTTTTTTTCTGCCATAATAAACCCTTTCGGGATTTGGTTTCCGCTTTAAAAATGTATCTTTAGCTTTTGTTTTTTCACGACAAAAATACACTAAAAACTAAATAATTATTGGCTTTGGCACAAACAAATACCTCTACAGAATTTGATGAAGTGATTGCGGTTTGCAGATCATTATTTTTAAAAAAGACTAAAGATTATGGCACCGCATGGCGCATTTTAAGACCAAGTTCGATCACTGATCAGATCTTTATCAAAGCACAGCGCATCCGTACCCTCGAAGAGAAAAAGGTGAGCAAAGTAGGAGAGGGTGTGGTATCCGAATACATTGGTATTGTAAATTATTGTGCCATAGCAATGATGCAGCTCGAGCTTACCGAAAACGATCCGAACGAAATGCCTTATGAAGAGGTAGAAAAACTGTTTGAAGAAAAGGTAACCGAAACCAAAGATCTGATGTTCGCCAAAAATCACGATTACGGAGAAGCCTGGCGCGATATGCGCATCAGCTCTTTAACCGATCTGATTTTGATGAAGATTTTTAGGGTTAAACAGATTGAAGATAACGAAGGGCAGACCCTCGCGTCGGAAGGTGTGAAAGCGAACTATCAGGACATGCTAAATTATTCGGTTTTCGCGTTGATTAAATTAGGAGTGAAATAAATTATTCCAGATTAAACCACAGGCCATTTAAATATTGTAAACCACAGAAAAATATATACCGATGCAAAATGTACTTTTAAGATTCTCCCGATTTTTTGTTGGTGCACTATTCATATTTTCAGGATTGATCAAAGCGAATGATCCACTTGGCTTTGGTTATAAACTGCAGGAGTATTTTGAGGTTTTCCACATGAATTTCCTTAGTGGAATGGCCACGGGCATTGCCATTTTACTCTGTACTTTAGAAATTGTGCTGGGCGCATTATTGCTATTGGGTTTCTGGAGCAAAAAAGTTGCCTGGGGTTTGCTGCTGTTGATTATCTTTTTTACCCTGTTAACTTTTATCTCAGCTGCATTTAAAGTGGTTACCAGTTGCGGTTGTTTTGGCGATGCCATTCCGCTTACGCCTTGGCAATCGTTCAGTAAAGACCTGATCCTTTTGGTACTGATTATTGTAATCTTTCTAAAGAAAGATCTGATACAGCCCTTATTTAAAAAAGAAGCCACACAAAGAAATATTGCCATTGCGGTAACTGTTGTTTCGTTAGGATTTGGATTGTACACCTACAACGTACTACCGATCCTGGATTTTCTGCCTTATAAAGTTGGTGCACATATCCCTTCGTTAATGGTGATCCCTCCGGGAGAAAAACCTGATGAATTTGAGATCATGTACCACCTCAAAAACAAGAAAACCAAAGAGGAGAAGGATATGAGCGATAAGGATTATCTTAAAACCGAAATCTGGAAAGACAGTAATTGGGAAATTATTGGCGAACCGACTAAAAAACTGGTTAAAAAAGGATTTGAGCCTAAAATAAAAGATTTAAATATTACCGATGCTTCTGGTACCGATTATACAAAAGAACTGATCGAAAACCCATACTACAATTTAATTTTTGTGGCTTACGATCTTCATGCCACAAACGAGGCCGCTATCGGTAAATTAAATGCACTGGCTATAAACGCTACACAGCAATTTAATATCCGTACCGTATTGCTTACTTCCAATTCGGCACAGGATGCCCAGGCCTTTATTAAAAAGAACAACTTGTTTTCTGAAGTTTTTTATGCTGATGCTGTACCTCTAAAAAGCATGGTAAGGGCTAATCCTGGCGTTTTATTAATGAAAAACGGTGTAGTGATCAATAAATGGCATTTCCATAACGTTCCTACTTTTGATCAGTTGAGCAGGAAATATTTCGATAAATAACATGATCGGATACGCACTAAAAAAACTGATGTACGGACTGCTGGTAATGGGTGGTATAGTATTGGTTGTTTTTGTGCTGTTTAATATTTTACCGGGTGATCCGGCACGGATGACGATGGGGCAACGTGCAGATGTACAGTCGCTTGAGGCTGTTCGTAAAGAATTCGGTTTAGACCGTTCCAAACCCGTTCAGTTTATTTTATACCTCAACGATTTATCTCCCATTAGCGTATTGGATAACGATAGTACCAGTCGACAGAAGTACCATTATGCAAAGCTCGTTGCATTTGATAAAAAAGTATTAGCCTTAAAATGGCCTTACCTGCGCAGTTCGTATCAAACCAAACGCGATGTAACCGCCATCCTTTCCGAAACGGTGCCGAATACTTTTATCCTTGCCCTAACAGCAATGATTTTTGCCACCCTAATCGGTGTGTTTTTAGGCGTTTTATCAGCCGTTTATAAAGATTCGTGGATTGATAAATCGGCCAATGCTTTTGCGATTTTGGGTATATCTGCGCCTTCTTTTTTTGCAGGGATTATTATTGCCTGGCTGTTTGGTTTTGTACTGAGCAGTTATACTGGTTTAAAAATGAGCGGTAGCTTGTATTCTTACGACCCCTTTAATGGCGAAGTATTAACTTTAAGGAATTTATGGTTACCCATGATTACGCTGGGTTTAAGACCGCTGGCCATTATTGTACAGCTTACACGGAGTGCCATGTTGGATGTGCTGGCACAGGATTACATCAGAACAGCTCGTGCAAAAGGATTAAGCCGGAATGCGATTATTTATAAACATGCCTTAAAAAATGCCATGAATCCGGTAATTACGGCGATTTCTGGATGGTTTGCTTCTTTATTGGCTGGTTCTTTTTTTGTGGAATACATTTTCGGTTATAACGGATTGGGCAGAACAACGGTAACTGCTTTAGAAATGTCCGATTTTCCGGTGGTAATGGGATCTATTCTTTTTATCGCTTTCGTATTTGTGGTAATCAATATCCTGGTTGATATTTTATACGCTTATGTCGATCCAAGGATTAAATTAAGTTAGGTTTATGCAGGAAGAAGAAATAATCAACTATACCGAGCTGGCAGATGGCCGGATTATCGAAATATTTAAACAAGCAACGATTGAACTGCCTGATGCCGAACGGTTATTTAGCCATGTGCTCAATGCGCAACATATTTGGGCACAGCGTATTTCAGGCATGAAACCACTTTACGGCGTTTGGGATGTCCATCCAAAAGAACATTTTGAAAGTCTTTCAGCTGATAATTTTAAACTGATCAGGGCAGTACTGAAAGAAAGTGCGCTGGATAAAATAATTTCGTATAGCAACTCGAGGGGAGATCAATACGAAAACAGAATAGATGAGATTTTATTTCATTTATTTAATCATTCTACTTATCATCGCGGACAGGTGGTAACTTTGTTAAAAAAGGAAGGTTTTACACCACCTGTAACCGATTATATTATGTTAAAACGCGACCATTTATTGTAGGTCGGCTCTAAGAAATACAGATGAAAATTTTCCTTATCGGATATATGGGCTGCGGAAAAAGCACCAAAGCAAAACAATTGGCACACCGTTTAGAATGCCCGGTGATTGATCTGGATGCCGAAATTGTTTCTAAAACGGGTAAAACCATTGCCGAGTATTTTGCCGAATTCGGAGAAAGCGGTTTCCGCGATTACGAAAGCGAAATACTTAAAACATTCGATTATCCCGAAACCTGTGTGGTGGCTACCGGTGGTGGGTTGCCTTGTTTTTTTGACAATATGGAATGGATGAATGCACATGGCGAAACCGTATACCTACAAATGGAGCCTGCTGCATTGGTATCGCGTCTGCATAACCGCCAAAAACGTCCATTAATTAAAGATCTGGATGATGAGCAGTTGCTTGAATTTATCAAAGAGAAACTTCAGGAACGCGATCCTTTTTATACCCAGGCAAAACTGATTGTAGATGCATTTGATCTGGATGGAGAAAAGCTTGAGGAAGCGATTAAGGGGAATGTTTAGTCAGGAGTCTTCAGTCATGAGTCCTTAGTCGGGTTACAGAGTGAATTTGGAGTTTTGGGTTTGGAGTCAGTTAACCAATTAAACAATTAACCCAATAAGCAATTTGCCTTACCAATTAACAAATGACTAATGAACTATTGAGCCAATCCCGTCATCAATAATCTTCGCAGACAGTAACGCCAGTGGAATCCCTCCACCAGGATGTACGCTACCTCCGCAGAAGTATAGATTTTTAACTTGAGAGCTGAAATTAGAATGTCTCAAAAAAGCAGAAAACTGATTGTTCGAGCTGTTTCCGTATAAAGAGCCCTGATAAGAACCTGTTTTGCTTTCAATACTTCGGGGATCAAGGATCTGTTCGCAGATAATATCTTTTTCAATGTTCCGGTTTAAAACGCGGCCTAACTTTTTAATAATATTTGCTCTTGCTTCACTAATCAATTGCTCCCAGTTTTGTCCGTTGTTGGCCGGTACATTAATCATCACAAACCAATTTTCGCCATTTGCAGGTGCATCATTTCTAATGTGCTTGGAAGTAATGTTGATGTAAATGGTTGGGTCGTTGCTGATGGTCTTATCCTTCCAGATTGCATTAAATTCGCCTTGGTAATCTTTACTGAAAAAGATGTTATGCAGGCCGAGATCGCTGTAATTGCCATCCATACCCCAGTAAAAAATCAAAGCCGAACTGCTGCGTTCCTGACTTAATAATTTTTTAGGTTCAGGAATGTTTTTAAGCAGATTTTTATAGGTAAACCAGATATCCAGATTAGAAATTACTGTATCTGCTTTGTAGACTTTGTCGTTAACTTTTACCCCCTGTACTTCAGGTTTGCCATTATTGGAATATAAAATTTCTTCAACTTTTTGACTGTAATGGAATCTGACACCTAATTCTTCTGCTAATTTCACCAAAGCTATAATAATACTGTACATTCCGTTTTTAGGTAGAAAAGCGCCAAAATGATACTCAAAATGCGGAATTACATTCAGTGTGGCCGGTGCCTGATAGGGATCGGATCCATTGTAAGTTGCATAGCGGTTAAACAGTTGGCTTATCCTTTCATCTTTAAAGAAAGCGTGATTTGCCTTGGCCTGGGTTCTAAAAGCATCAATCTGGCCGAAGCGGAAAATCGATTTCAAAGTATCCCAATGCAGATAGCTTTTAAGCTTATGCAAACTCCGTTCTAAAAATACCCGATGGGTAACTTGATAAATCGTTTCGCTTTTTTTAAAATATTTCTGAACTTCTGCGGCGGTTGAGTTGGTTTTTTCTTCTATTTCCTTTGCAAAATTGTTAAGATCTGCAGTGGCCTTTAATTTTAATCCATCTTCATAAAAATAGCGGCAAATTTCATTCAGTTTAGTATAGCTAAAATAATCTTCTGGGTTTTTTCCTGCTATTTTGAACAATTCATCTACATATTGCGGCATGGTAAAAAGACTTGGGCCAGCATCAAACCTGAAACCATTCACTTTTATCTCACCTAACTTGCCACCGGGTTTTGAGTGAGCTTCGAAAACATCTACTTCATAACCTTTAACCGCACAGCGGATCGCAGATGCAATCCCGGCAATTCCGGCACCGATAACTATGGCTTTTGATTTAGGCATATTGCGAAAATAGGGTAAATATTTTACTAACTTAAAGCGATGGTTAAAGATGAAATTATAATTTATAAAACTGAAGAAGGATTACCTATTATTGAAGTGGCTTTTAGTAACGATACTGTTTGGCTTACCCAACAGCAGATGCAGCATCTTTTTAACAAAACGAAGCAAAATATAAGTCTTCACATTAAGAATATATTTAAAGAAAACGAACTTATACAAAAGGCAGTTGTCAAGGAATCCTTGACAACTGCCAAGGATGGAAAAAGTTATAAAACATTCTATTATTCACTTGATGTGGTTATATCGGTGGGTTATCGGGTAAAATCAAAAGAAGGAACAAAATTTAGGATATGGGCCAATCAGATTTTAAAGGATTATTTATTAAAAGGTTATGCCCTAAATCATAAAAGATTACAGGAACAAAACCAGCAACTTATAGAATTAAAACAGGCAATTAAATTGGTAAGTGCTGTTCAAAACAATCATTTGCTTGATGAGAATACTATGACTGGTTAGTACTTTTTGGCCACTTTTTCCTGAAGCTGCCGTCATGCTGAACTTGTTTTATTAGCTGCTTTTATATTTTTAAAGGTCTAATAGCTACTACATGGTCAGCATCTCTCCTGTTAGATAGACCCTGAAATAAATTCAGGGTGACAACGGTGATTTGACTATATGCTAGAAATCTTTTAAGGATATTATTACTACTTCAACTCCTCCAAATATACTTTAGTTTGCTTTTCGATCTCGTTTGTGGCAAATTTAATGGCCGAGCCAACTCTTGTGGTTTCTGCTTTTACCGGCATTTTATTAATGGTTGCCAAAGCATCTACATACCATTTGCACCAAACTTCGATAATATGTTTTTCATCGGCCGCTGCTTTTCCTTCGGCAATGGCTTTTTTGCTTAGTTCAAATTCAGTTTTTAAACGTATCAGGGCATCGGTTTTAACCTGCGAAACGGTAGCTGTTGCTGTATTTTCATCTGCCGAAATTAAAGTGTAAGCGGCAGTTAAACCACTTATCCCAACATTTTTCATTTCGGTTGGCGAAACTTTATCAATCCTGTCGTTATCCGTATGGTAAAATACATCAGTAAAATGCCACATCAATAATCCGGGAATCTTATTCTGTAAAAATGGTGTATGGTCGCTGCCACCTTCAAAAGGATTATAATTAACGATCCAGTTGGCAAATTTTCCTTGCGCTTTGCAGATGTCGAAAATAAAATCGTTAAAATAATGCGGAAAGAGGTCTTTTTCGCCTACATCACCAGCGCCCCATTCGGTATGTTTATCTGTTCCCCTCGTCCAGATGGCAGATGGATCGGGCATCTTTTCGATCAGGAAAGAGCCACCTGTTTTTTGGGTGTTTTCGCCAACCATATCCAAACTCATGCCCCACATAATGCCTTTGGCACGGGTGGTATCTTCGGTAATATAACGTCTGGTTGATACGATCTCATCCCCCCATAAAAAGGTTAGGGTACGCTTCGGACTGATTTTTTTCGCCTGATACAATTCTGCTGTTAGTCTGGCCATTTCTGCCAACGTACCCACACCGCTTGCATTATCGTTTGCTCCCGGTTCCTGCACGTGTGCACTAAATACAAAACGTTCTTTAGGGTTTACACTTCCCCTAACATTAGCCACAATGGTTAATTCTTCCGATGGGTAGATTTTAGTCTGGATATTTACCTTTAATTTCGTTTCGCCTTTTAAACAACTTACCTTTAATTTTTCTTTGGCCGCGTAAGATAGGAGCAATGTCCATACTTCACTGTTGGCTTTCATGCTGCCAAACTGGATGGAAGTTTGATGGATTTCCGGCTGGGTATATTTAGGCATCGAATAACCTAAAACACCTATTGCTCCTGCTTTGGTAGCAATTTGGAGTAAACGCGATGGATTATTCTCCGAAAACAGGATTTTTCCTTTCAAATCCATTTTTTCTATTTCTGTCTGAACCACTTTTTCAATGTAAACCACATTAGCTGTAACCCCACTAACAGAGGTTGAAACGCAGTTGATTGGAATCATGTTGCGGTTGGTTTTAAAAGAAATAAGTGGTTGGCTTTCTCCTATAATATCGATATTAGCATCAACAGGTTCCCAGGTATTGTTTTTCATCGCCCTTTTTTCGATGCGATAAGTTAAAGGTGCTTCAGATTCGTCTTGTTTCTGTTCAACAAAACCGGCTTTTTTTAAGATGTTTTCTACGTAATGGATACTTGCATTAAAACCGGTATTACCAGGCACACGAAAATATTTCTCTACAAAGGCTGTGGTTTCGTAAGCATTTTTCTCTTTAAACCCGGCCCGTGTTAGTTTAAAATAATCGTCTGTAGCGTTTTGGGCGTAACCCGACAATCCCGCAAAAAGCAGTGCAAAAAGTATCTTCGTTTTCATGATTCATCTATAAAAACGAAAGATACTAAGAATATTTAAGCTTGGTTAAGCGTAACGCTTACCGGTTTTGTTTTTTAATCCTTCATCAACCGATAATGGACCCGAACCCACCACCCAGAACAGAATAAGCAGAAACAGTACAAGTACCGAAAGCCATAATTCCGAATTTGGCATAGAGAAACCAGGAGTAAGATTGATGAAAAATACGGCAAATAATAAAATTGGGATCTGGATAACAACCGCGAAGCGGGTAACCAATCCTAAAGTAATTAGGATGCCCCCAACCAAATGTGCAAAGGCCACAACATGAATGGCCACGCTGATCAGTACACCCGAAAAACCGAATATGTTATTCTGTGTGATCATGTTCTGGAGTACCGAAGTGTCGCTGATAAAAGAAACACCTTTTCCAAAGATGATGAGGCCAAGGACAATGCGCAGATAATCCAGCCATTTTGAATGATGAACATCTCCCCAATGTTCAATTTTACGGATAACATTCATAATGAACCTCCATTTTTATGTGAATGATATATTAAGTTACGCAATTAAATTATAATATCAAATAAGATATTGAAAATCAAGAGTTAACTACATAATGTACTTTATTCCTTGCCCAACAACCTCAAATATGTAAAAATCTTTCCACTATGCTCAGCTTCGTGGTAGTTAGCGGCTTGTAGTGCCTCAACATGATTTTTTACCTGAAATCCGATGGGCAAATCAAAAGGCTCATAGTTGACGAATAGCCTGGATTCCAGATCGGATTCCAGGTGGTTAACCGTATCAATCAGTAAATGTTTTACCTCATTAACATCCGGAGTAATTTCCCATGAACGTGGAGATGATCCAATTTTGAAAGATTCCATAAACTCATTGGGTATATACATTGGTAATCCGCTACGCATGTACATATGCCGCTGCTGAGAAGTAATACAATGACCAATTTGCCAAATTATATTATTGTTAAAACCCTCCGGAATTTTAAATAATATCTCGTAATCAATTGTTTCCATCAATTGCAATAGCCTGGTTCTGCTAGCTCTTAAAATTTCACATTCGAAACGTTCATTACCCATTAAAGTTGGTTTAATTATTTAACAACGGAAGAATTAATTACTTTTACTAAAATAGCCTTTTCATATTAAAGTCCAAATCGACACTTTTTTTTAAAAATTTTATCATTCTACATCTTACTGATCTGTTGAATTCATTTTATGCCTACTGTTCTGAACAAATTATGCTGCTAGATAAAAACTAATGATATTTTCAAATCAGTTAGGCCAATACGCTACAATCTTCGAATAAAAAACTTCTCTTTTACAAGCATTAATTGTTATGTAGAGTAAAATTAAAATTACATCACAATATGGCATAATACTATACAATCACATAAACAAAAGACTATGTTGGAAGAGATAAAGAAAAAGTAGACAAAAAGATTTTTTTTTGTGAGATTATCAATCGTTTTATCTTATCTCATAATGAAGACTAGCTAATTTTTTAAATTTTCTTCATGTAGTTTTCCCAAGCATCAGGTTTTTCAGAATTGATAGGATGTGTACCATCTCCCCATAGCCAAAACTCTTCAATCTGACCTAAATCATCTCTTTGATAACGAGATCATCTGTTCCTCCTAAAGTTAGAATAAATTTCTCTGTCAACCCTCTATAAAAAATAAATTCAGCGTCTTCATAGGTCTGATTTATTGATGCATTATTCTTAGTCCTTGCGGTAAAGGGATTGATACTTTCTGTTAAAAATTCGCCATGACCGAATGTAGAATCCCTCACCAAACAAGAGCGATATTAAATTTCAAACATTTAAACTGTACTAACCAGAATGAAGATTTGATCACCAAGATTTTTAACGTAAGTAACCATATCTTGAGTATCGGTGTGAGTAAGTGTTTGGGTTATTCCACTTGATAAATCTAAATCCATTTCATGTGCAATTTGATTTCTCCGAATTACAATATTGTTAAGTGTCCCTTTAGCAGCATTCATCGTCAAACCTAACGCTGTAGCAATTTTTTGCCATTTATGAGGCTCATCCCATACAAGTCCTAAAGCATCTTTCAATTTCTCTGGATCTTGAAAAGATAAAAAGCTATGTTTTCGTTCGATTATTCCTTGAAATATTGCTGCCGGTGGAATCGGATGGGTGGCAGCTGCAATTTCAGCTTGTTGGGATAATGAAAGCTGATAGTTACCAAATGCAGAGGTATAAGGTCTGGTGCCTAAAAATATTTCAACCATTCCAATCTTTACAAGCTCATGGATCATTTTATCAAGCGCAGACACAGCATAAACTATTTCACTACGAAGCAAATCTTCAACATCTCCATGGGGAATGCCTAGATTATTGACAGAATGTAAGTAGATACCATCTATCCGAGATATTCTTATAAAACTGTGGTCAAACTGATTTTTAGCTCTAACCATTTAATTTTAAATATTCAATTTTTAAAGCTAACTCAGTGAATCTTGCAAAAAACTGGTTCTTCTTTTCTACCATTTGGTCTAACACTACCCCTCCAAACCCCATTTCATTTTCCTCTAGAGCATAAACGGGGACACCATGTAGCTGCGACTGTTGCTGTAAACTTTGAAAATCCGGAATTTCTCCTAAACTATAATTATCTCCCATCTCGGCCTGCTGATAAATTGCCAAAGGATAAGTCATTCCTGCTGAGGTAAGCGCTGGTACCAGTCCATTTCTTACTTCATTTAAGATTTCATTCATGGTATTACGAAACGGGGTTGCAGGCTTTCCTTTTCTTATATTGTAGCGTTGGATAATAACGCCACCCAGTTTCGGATTCTTATCTGGAAACGGATAAGTGGAGTTTTGAAATGTATTCTTCCATTCATTTGCCGCTCTAAACCAGCGGGGCAAAACTTTGGAGAGTGTGGAAATTGCCATTAAAGAAAAAGGATCAGGATTAGTTGGTATTATAAAAATATCAGAAATACTGAATAAATTTTGATTAATCGCACTCAATCCGGGATTCAGATCGATCAAAACATAGTCTATATTTAAGTAATCCTTAGTTTTTGATATCAAGGCATAAAAAGCACCAGGAAGATTTTGCATTGTCGAAAATGCGCCAGGAGCAGATTGTGCAAAGCTTAAAGTTGGTTCAAGCTCCGTTAAGTTTGGGTGTCCAGGCAATAAAAAAAGATTTGGGTTCCTAGGAACATTATAACAGTCAATTTGCTCAATAGGCGTTGGCTTACCATCAAAAGCCGAACTTACACCATCTTTGATATTTAAATGTTTTGTTGCGTCTTCTGTATAATATTCATCAAAACCGTCTTGCATGATTAAGCTAGTTAGATTGCATTGTGGATCCGCATCGACTACTAATACCCTGCTTCCCCGTTCCGCAAGCATCCATCCCAAATGAAATGTTGTAGTGGTTTTACTAACACCACCCTTATGATTAAAAAATACTATATTCATAAATAAAGATAGTATTTAGTGCCAGTATTAGCATGGATTAAGCCATTAATAAAATTTTTTTTTGTTTTAACTGCTAAATATTGACGGAATCGGGTTGAATCATAATCCTTCTTCCTCCCACATTTCTTTTATGAATCCGGCTGCGTCTGAAAACATGTAATTTTTTAGAAGGTGTAGCATTGCTAAGTGATATATCTTGCCGTCCTAATCAATGCCTTCAGTTTCTCTGATTGCAAGCAGACCGATGTGCTGCATCAGTGAAGAAAGGCTCCTGAAATTTTTGTAGATTTTGTGGCGGCAAATATATTTTAAAGTATCCTTATTAATGACCCCACGGGCGGTACAGTAGGCCAGCTTTTCCTGATAAGATGGATTTTCAAGAAAAACCCAGCTGCTGATCCTACTTGAAAATTCTGGCATGCCTTTGACGTCATGATCCGTCTCATCCATTAATTTTTTATAAAAAAAATGTGGT
>NZ_DJDT01000279.1 GCF_002432345.1 Pedobacter sp. UBA5917 | reverse complement strand
AAAGATAAAATACGGAAGGGTCAGCAGAATTTTGAAAAGCAGGTTTTTAATAACGGTATGATTTCGAATGATGAAAATGCCATAGCCGACTTTAACAATTTTGCCGATATCAATAATGCCGATCTAAATCTTTACGATTTGAGGGGCAATCTGATTATGACCACTTATCCCAAGCTTTACAATTATAAAATTATAGGGCGCAAAATGGGACAGTTGGCTTATATCGCCCTTAATAGCATGCATCGCTCCGAGTATATCAATCCCAAAGAAAAAATCGGCGATTTAACCTATGCTGCTGCTTATGCGCCGATCAGGAATGCACAGAACAAAACGATAGCTTATATCGGTTTGCCCAACTATTCGAACGAGGAGGAATACACCGATAAGATTGCACTTTTTGTAAGTAATTTGATCAATATCTATGCACTTGTTTTTGTGGCGATTGGGGTACTGGCAGTATTTTTGGCCAACCAGATCACCAGTCCGCTAACGTTTATACAGGAGAGCATCAGTAAAACCAAAATAGGGCAGCGTAACGAGCCGATTATCTGGCGCAGGCACGATGAAATCGGGGTTTTGATTAAAGAGTATAATAACATGATTTCGGCCCTTGAGGCGAGTGCATTAAAGCTGGCACGATCGGAACGCGAAAGTGCATGGCGCGAAATGGCCAAACAGGTAGCACACGAAATTAAAAATCCTTTAACACCTTTAAAACTTGGTGTACAGCTGTTGGAAAAATCGTGGAGAGAGAAAGATCCCAACTTCGAGCTCAAATTCAACAAATTCAGTAAATCTTTCATCGAACAGATTGATAGCCTTTCGAAAATTGCTTCCGAATTCTCCAATTTCGCTAAAATGCCCGATACCAATCTGGAACGCCAATCGCTAATGCCGGTTATTGAGCAGGCCAGGGAAGTATTTAAAAGCAGCGGTAATGTAACCATCGATGTAATTAATAAGAGCGATGGCGATATTGAGGTAATGGCCGATCATGACCAGTTATTACGCACTTTTAATAACCTGCTTAAAAATGCGATCGAAGCCATTGATGAAGAATCGCTGTGCTGTATTACCATTATTGTTTATGTAGATCAGCAAAACGCCTATATCGAAATTAAAGATAATGGAAAAGGTATTCCGCCGGCACTGCACGATAAGATTTTTGTGCCCAACTTTACCACCAAAACATCGGGTACGGGCTTAGGTCTGGCCTTTGTAAAACAGGCCGTAGAAAATGCGGGCGGAACGGTTAAGTTTAGTTCGGTTGCCGATTTGGGAACAACTTTTTATTTAAGTTTTCCGAGGGCATAAAAATAAATTGTAACTGATTGATAGGGACGATTAGATTTTTACCTCAGTTCTACCTGGGCTTTACCCATTGTATTGCCGTCGGCATATAAAATTACGGTATAAATACCTTTGATAAATGGCTTTGGGTTTGCCCAATCGATAACAAAAGTGCTGTCGTCGTTATTGTAATTGATAAAGATAGAGTGACTGTATTGCATTTCCTGCCCATCGGCCTCAAAACGGTTATTCTCGTCGGCCAATAGGTTTCCTGCCGGATCGAATACCCTTAGGTAAATGTTATGATGGCCTTTTTCTGCAAGTTCGTTAGGGATGATGGTAAAACGAACGCTTAATTTTTCTGCTGTTGAAGAGCGGGTTACCTCTACTTTTTTGCCGCTCGATTTTGTTCTGAAAGCAATGATTTCGGCCGATTGGAGTTTTAAAATTGCTGCGGTTTTAACCTTTGCATTAAGGTTGGAGTTTTCGTTCTCCAGGTTTGAAGCTTTATTGCTAATGTTTTTAAGCGTATTCTGCAGGCTATCGCGACTGTTTTTTAGAAAGATGTTGTCTTTTTGCAGCTGGATAATCTGTTCGTTATAACTTTTTACAAAGCTTTTCAGTTCATTGATCTGTTTGTTGGCCTTATCCAGCTCTACCTGGGTAATCTGTGCTTTTTCTAAAGAAGCTTTAAGCGCTTCGATTTTAACACGGGCCAGCTTCTGTTCCTCAACCAGTTTATCATTCAGGTCAAGATTTAAAGCATTTACCTTATCCAGCTCCACCTCAATCTTTTCTACCTCTAGCCTTAACTTATCCTTTTCTGCGCTTACCGTTACAAATCTTTCGCTCTGCTTTCGGTCTTTAAAAAACAGGTAAGCATTTGTGCCGATTAAAGCCGCTATAACGATAACGAGGAAATAAATTTTGTTCCTGTCACCCTTATTAATCTTTTGTGGTTCCATTTTAATAACGCTGTATCTTCTTTAAATTAATATACTTTTGTTCTTCCATAGGTAAATGGGGGTACACAATTAATTTAGGAGGCGCAAATTAAAATTTTTAATAAACTTATAAGAGTTTTTAAAAAAAATCGTTTACTTGCTAATGTTCATTTGTATCCAAATTAACAGAAACACACAACCTGAATAAAAAATAAGACAGAAATAATGCTTAAAAACTTCCTATACGCACTTTTATCCTTAACTGTACTACCTTATATATTAAATGCACAACCTTTATCAAAAATTGCACCAAAAAGGGAGTTTAGAGGCGTATGGGTGGCTACGGTTACCAATATCGACTGGCCGTCTAAGCCTGGTTTAAGCATCGATCAGCAGAAGCAGGAACTGATCGGAATTTTGGAAAGGCACAAAAGCCAGGGCATGAACGCGATTATTTTGCAGGTTAGGCCTGCTGCTGATGCTTTTTATGCAAAATCGCGGGAGCCATGGAGCCAATGGCTGATGGGGAAGCAGGGTTTAGCACCCGCACCGGGGTACGATCCATTGGCTTTTGCCATTAAGGAAGCGCATTTTAGGGGAATGGAACTGCACGCATGGTTTAATCCCTACAGGGCCAGTATGAGCAGTTCGGCAGTATTGAGCGAAGATCATGTTTACCGCAAACATCCCGATTGGTTCTTTACCTATGGCGGCAAAAAACAGTTCGATCCGGGTATTCCGGAGGTGAGGGAATATATTGTACAGGTAATATTGGATGTGGTAAAGGGATATGATGTAGACGGGATCCATTTCGACGATTATTTTTATCCTTACAAGGTAGAAGGGCAGACCATTAACGATGGTAATACTTTTTATAAATACCCGAATAATTTCTCCGATATTAAAGATTGGCGTAGAAATAATGTGGATCTGTTGATTAAACAATTGGATGATAGCATCCACCACTATAAAAAATGGGTAAAATTCGGGATCAGTCCCTTCGGTATCTGGAAAAATAAATATGAAGATCCCGAAGGTTCGGCAACCAGTGGCTTATCCAATTATGCCGAACTTTTTGCCGATAGCCGTAAATGGGTGAGGGAAGGATGGGTGGATTACATCAATCCGCAGATTTATTTTACGTTTACCCGCAGGGTGGCACCATATGGCATTTTGGTTGATTGGTGGAGCAATAATACTTTTGGCAGGCACGTGTATATCGGGCAGGGCGCTTATCTTGTAAATTCGCGTGCAGAAGCCGCCTGGAAAAACCTGAGCGAAATCCCGAACCAGATCAGGTACCTAAGGGATAACAACAGGATTCAGGGCAGTGTATTTTTCAGTTCAAAATCGTTAAGTACCGTTGCAAAAGCAGTTGGCGATTCGTTAAAGAACGATTTTTACAAGTATCCGGCATTGCCTCCACAAATGCCATGGCTGGATGAGGTACCGCCAAACGAGCCACAGGCATTAACTGCCGATGCTTTAAAAGATGGTGTGCATTTAAAATGGCAGCTTCCATTAAAAGCCAAGGATGGCGAAACCGCTTCGGGTTTTGTGATTTACCGTTTTAGTGAAGGCGAAAAAATTTCGGTCCTCGATCCTAAATACATCATTAAAATAAGTTTCGAAGATTATCTTTCCTTTATTGATACAAGTGTAGAAAGCGGAAAGCGTTATAGTTATCTGGTAACTGCACTCGATCGTTTAAAAAATGAAAGTGAACCCAGCGGGCCGGTTGGGATAGAGGTGCCGTTAGCGAAGGAGTAGAAGCCCAGATTTAACGTCATTGCGAGAAGGCTTTTTCAGCTGACGAAGCAATCTTACAACGATCGCTGCCCGGCATGCGCTTTAAGATTGCTTCCCCGAGAAGTCGGGGCCGGCTGTCGTAC
>NZ_DJDT01000344.1 GCF_002432345.1 Pedobacter sp. UBA5917 | reverse complement strand
TAGGGAGAAATTCTACCGCCAATACCGATTATAAATTAGATGCTGAGGTATATTCCTACTCGCGCAGTAAGGGGATTTTTGCAGGTGTATCGGTTAATGGTGCTTCACTTGATATAGATACGGCTGCCAATCTACGTTATTATGGAAAAGGAATGGGGCCAACCGAAATATTTGCTTCACAGGGCGATCCGGATGATGCAGTGACAAAAATAAAGTCGTACCTGGCGCCTTTAAAATAATAGACCAGGTATTCTAAAGTAAAAAAAACGGGGCTTCAGCTTAAAAACTGATGCTCCGTTTTTTTTGAGGTTGAACTTATTATCGAAGTGTTTTTTACATTTGTAGCATAGCAAAATAATATGCCGGAAGATTTAAAAGGTATTTACGGAAATATCGATATTTATTTATTTGACCAGTTATTAAAAGGTAATTATTCAGGCTGCCAATCTATACTGGATGCAGGTTGCGGTACAGGGCGGAACCTGTTTTATTTTTTAAGGGCAGGGCTTGATGTTTATGGGGTAGATGCTGATCCGGAAGCCATCGCCTATTGCAGAAAACTGGCGGTACACCAATATGGATCTGCCGTGGACGAACATTTCCGGGTAGCCGCTGTTGAGGAACTGCCGTTTGGGGATGAAAATTTCGATCTGGTGATCAGCAGTGCAGTGCTTCATTTTGCAAAGAATCTGGAACATTTTGAGTCTATGCTCAGTTCGATGTGGAGGGCACTTCGTCCGGGCGGCTACTTTTTCTGCCGTTTGGCCTCCGATATCGGCATTGAAAGCCTTGTAAAGTTTACAGGTAACGGCAGGTACCAGCTTCCAGATCAATCGGAACGTTTTCTCGTTAATCACGAAATGCTGATCCACCTGACCAAAAAACTTGGGGGAACCCTGTACGAACCCATCAAAACCACAAACGTGCAGAATTTAAGATGCATGACAACCTGGTGCCTTAAAAAGTAACCCTTTTTCCTGGTAATTTAAAAATTTGGAGCCTGTAAAATTTGTTTTTTACAGTTTGTGCCATGTTTTTTTTAGGGTTTCGCTGTTTTTTATTGTATTCGTAGTTTCTAAGGTATAAATTTGAAAGAGAAATATGGATATATACAGGGATTATAGTGATCAGGCACTTTGCTCACTTCTAAAAGAAGGAGATCGCCACGCCTATATCGAAATTTACTCCCGTTATAATAGTCTTTTGTACCTATACGCCCACAAAAAGCTTCGGAACAGGGAAGAAGCCAAGGATGTGGTGCAGGAAGTTTTTATCCAGCTATGGAAACGCCACCAGCAACTCTTATTTGATACCTCTTTGGCCGGATATCTTTACCAGTCAGTTCGCAACAGGGCCCTTAATATCTTCGCACACCAACAGATTGAACAAAAATATATCGATTCTTTAAACGATTTTCTGGGTACCGAAACATCGGGTACCGATTATCTGGTGAGGGAGAAAGACATTGCCGCGTTGATTGAAAAAGAAATCAACGCGCTTCCACCTAAAATGCGAGAGGTTTTTTTATTAAGCAGGAGAGAACATAAAACCTACAAAGAAATTGCGGCCGAGATGAATATATCCGAAGATACGGTGAATACGCAAATGAAAAGGGCGTTAAAAACCATGCGAGACAGATTAGGGCCGTTGTTTGTGCTCATCGGCTTCTTTTATTAATAATGTTTTATTTTCTTTTTAAATTTTAATCTTCTGATATACAGTTGATTGAGTGCTGTTTGATTTTTTTTCTTAAAAAATGCTAAACGCTTGTCACTGTATCACTTCCGTTAACTGTCATGGATATAATTAGCGCTTAAATTGACCACCGATGAATAACGCCAAAAACCTATTAGAAAAATACAAAGCCGGGCAATGCTCCAGCGAAGAAATATTGATATTACAAAACTGGTTCCACCAGCTGAATGCTGAAGAAAACCTGGAATTGGGAGATGAAGAACTCGAAAATGCAGAAACAGAGATGTGGAATGTAATAGCTGGCCAAACACAGGTTACAAAGAAAACCAGGCTTCACAGTCCGCATTACGGGTATTGGGCAGCTGCAGCCATATTGGTTATCGTATTGGGTGGATTGTTTTTTTACAAAATGCGGTTACAGCAGGGTAGTGCAAACTCTTTAGCCAGCAGTAACATAAAACGCGGCGAGCAGACAGCAACACTTACCTTATCAAACGGTAAAAAAATTGTACTGTCGGGTGCCCTCAATAACTCGTCGATAAACGAACATGGGGTAAACATCACCCGAACAGCTGATGGAAAGCTGATTTATAGAATTACTGAAAATACTACAGATACAGGTATTTATAATACTTTATCAACTGCAAAGGGCCAGCAGTATAGTGTTGTGCTGCCCGATGGATCGTTGGTGCATCTTAATGCGGGTTCCTCTATCACTTATTCTACTGGCTTGAACCACACCGCCAGAAGGAAAATTAAATTGGAGGGAGAAGCTTATTTTGAAGTGGCCAAAAACAGGCAGCATCCTTTTGAAGTATTAACCGGCCAACAAATGGTAGAAGTATTGGGTACGCATTTCAACATCAACAGCTATAGTGATGAACCCGCTACAAAAACCACATTACTGGAGGGAAGTGTAAAAGTTTTTCCACTCAGAAACCAGGGGAGCGATCAGCATAAAATACTTGTTCCGGGCGAACAGGCCGTTTTAAGCAAAGGCATGATCACGGTAGAAAAGGTAAACCCTGAAGAGGCCATATACTGGAAAGATAACAAATTCAGTTTCCATAGCGAAGATATTGAAACGGTGATGCGCGAAGTATCCAGGTGGTATGATGTAACTGTAATTTACCAGGATGATGTTAAACATGTGAAGGTTAGCGGCTCTGTTTCGCGCTTTGCCGACATTAGCATGCTACTTGATAAACTGGAAAAAACAGGACTGTTGAAATTTACAATTAAGGGGAGGAATATAACCGTATCAAAAACTTAAAATAGATCAAATTAATTAAATCATCCACAAACTAAACTAAACCAAACAAATGAAGAAAAATTTACAACAAAAGCGCTGATCCCGCGCGTAAGAAGGTACCATAAAGCGCAGAGGTGTTCGAGCACCCCTACGCAGATGTCTGGGTACCATTCTGATCGGGAAAAAATCCCGAAGAGACCGACTGAACATCAATCTTGAACCTAACCCAAACCTTACAAAAGTATGAATAAATCTACTTTTAACCTAGGTGTGCAGTTTAACCGGCTGCGCCCTAAAATTTTCATGGCTATGAAAGTAACCACCTTTCTGATATTAGCCATTTGTATGCAGGTAAGTGCTAGCACATTTGGCCAAAATATAACGCTCTCCCAAAAAAATGTTTCTTTAATCGAAACGCTTAACAGAATAAAACAGCTCTCCGGTTACGATGTACTTTATGGTGATGATATTTTGCCTAAAGCTAAAAATGTGAGTTTAAAATTATCGAATGTTACCCTGGATGTGGCATTGGAAGAGATTTTTAAAGGGCAGGACCTTACTTACTCCATCAGCGATAAAACCATTGTAATCAAGAAAAAAGACCTTGATTTTTTGGATAGGCTGATCAACCGGATCAGCGCTGTCGAAATTAGGGGAAATGTGGTCGACGAAAAAGGATTGCCCATGAGTAATGTAAGCGTTAGGCCCAAAAACGGAGGAAAAGCCGTTTACACAAACAGTACTGGCGTTTTTACCGTTAGCGTGGATAATGCAGATGCCATACTGGTTTTCTCTTATGTAGGCTATGCCACCAAAGAGTTGCCCGCGGCAAACAAAATGAGTGTTGTGATGCAGCCGGATATTTCCAATCTCGAACAGGTGGTGGTAACGGGTTACAGCCAAAAAAAGGCTTCAGAACTTACCGGAAGTGTACAGCGCATCAGTGGCGAAACACTGCGTAACGGCGTATCAACAGTTAACGGACTAGCCATGCTCAAAGGTGTGGCAACAGGCTTGTATATTGTAGAGCAGGGCGGTAGTGTAGCCAACCGCGGTCAGGTGGTGCTGCGTGGCCAAAGCAGTTTTAACGATGCTTCCAATACCAACTACGGTCCGCTTATTGTAATAGACGGCGTAATTACCAATGCGGCCAATCTTCAGGATATTATTGATCCGCAGGATATCGAAAGCATCAATATTTTACGGGATGCTGCTTCTACCGCAATTTATGGCTCGAGGGCAGCACAGGGCGTATTGGTGGTGGTAACCAAACGTGGGGCTATTGGCAAAACCCGGATAAACTTTAGCGCCAATTACGGAAAAGTACAGAATAACCGTGCCATCAGGTTTATGAACACACCCGAGGCTACAGCGCACATTACCAAATATATGCAGGCACTGTACAATGGTACGGCCTCGCTAAGAACCACCTATCCAACTTTTAACCAGTATTTTAATGCAACCAGAATTTTTTCTGATGCCGATATGGCCGTAAATACCGAATGGGACAATAATGCCTTTTTTACCGATGGCAATCAGAGCGATATCAACCTGTCGGTTTCGAGCGGAACAGATAAAACCAAATTTTATACTGCCCTTAACTGGAACAAGCAGGATGGTACTTTATTGGATGATGGCGTAAACCGTAAATCGATCCGTGTAAATATAGATCAGAAAATTACGGAAAAACTTACTTTCAGTTTAAATACCAATGCCATATTGGATAACTATACGGCCACCAATAGCGAAAACCAGTATTACCTGTTCCAACCCTGGGTTTCGCCCAATTATGCAAATGGTGCGCTGGCCGATTCAATCCCCAATTATGTTTACAGGGCCACGGGTGCCCGTACCACGCAGTATTACGATAACCCCTTATACTCCCATTCTTATAACACGTTAAAAACGAGCCGTTTAAATTTAATGGGTACAGGTATTTTAAAATATGCTGTTACGCCCTGGTTATCACTGCAATCGTCAAACTCCATTAACTATAATAACAACAGTGTAAACAGTTATAAAGATCCGCGAACCTATAGGGGAAGATACGATGGAGCAGCCTCAAACCGGATTTTTGTTAATGGTGCAATATCGCTTAACGATACCAAGAGCACCTATTTCTTAACTTCAAACCTGGCCAATTTCAATAAAACCTTTGGCGATCACCAGCTTTCGGCAATTGTTGGTCAGGAGTATTCGCGTACCCATTCCGAAAATGTAACCGTATCGGCCTACAATACCCCATATCCGGGCGAAAGAAATTTAGGTGCATTTTTAACTTATGGCACCTGGATCAACAAATTAACCGGAACACCAGCTATACCTTCATCTACAGCGCCTGTTGATAAGGCTTCGTTCTCTGTTTTTAGTGAGGTAAATGATAGTTATAAATCGAGGTATTTTGCTTCAGCCTCCATCAGGAGGGATGCATCTACCAATTTTGGGCTGAATAACCGGAACGGTACTTTCTATGCAGTAAGTGGTGGCTGGCTGATCAGTGGTGAAGAGTTTATGAAAAGCGCTAAAGCAGTGAGCAACCTGAAATTAAGGGCTTCTTATGGTACTTCGGGCAGGGAAGCAGGTGCCGATTACCTTAACTTTACTACCTATAGCGATGCGGTATTCTACAACACCACTACCACTTCGGGCTCTACCATTAACCGTTTGGGCAATGATAATATCACCTGGGAAACCACCTATACCACCAATTTGGGATTGGATATCGGTTTGTTTAACCGTGTTAACCTGAGTATCGATGTTTACGATAAAGATAGTAAAAACCTGCTGCAGAACGTACCGTTACCCAGTTATGTGGGCTTTAGTTCGCAATACCGCAACGTGGGCGAAATCAGGAACAGGGGGATTGATCTGCAGTTGAATACCGAGAACATCCGTTCGAAAGATTTTAGCTGGACGATGAATTTCAATATCAGTTTCAATAAAAACAAACTGGTTTCCATTAAAGGCGATTCGTTGGTTGATGGTTTTACAGGATCTTACTACCGTTATATCGGTGATGATATCAATTCGTTAAAAGCCATTAAATATGTTGGCGTAAACCCTGATAACGGCAGACCACAATTCGAAAGGGTACTGGCTAACGGACAGATCCAGATTGTAGACAGCATTGCGCTGGTAAAAGCCGACCGTTTACGTGGTTTTCAGGAAATTGGTTCTGCTACGCCGAAGTTTTTTGGTGGCTGGACGAACAATTTCCGCTATAAGAATTTCAGTTTGAGCCTCTTGTTCAATTTCTCGTACGGAAACAAAATCATGAACAATGCCGTAAGAAGCTTTGTTGATCCAACAGCCTGGCAGGCAGGTTTTAATATTCCACAACCCAATAATGCCATCCGTTTCTGGCAGGGCCCCGGCGATACCAATGCAAATTATCCGAATTTTTACGATCTGGCTTTTAGCCAGCGCGGGGCCATCAATATCAATTCGTCGCTTTTATATGTAGATGCAAGTTATGCCCGTTTGCGCAATATCCGTTTTGCCTACGATATACCGGCAGGGCTGTTGAAGAAGTTCCACCTTACTTCGCTCAACATTTATACGAGTATGGATAATGTATTTGTAATCAAATCGAAAGATCTGTTTGCTTCTGATCCTGAAGGGGCAACCATTGGCGGTACATCTAACTCCTACAGCGGTACTGGTATTGCCAGCGGCATGCCTAGGCGTTTTTTAGTGGGCTTAACCGCCGGATTTTAATTCTTGGTTCCATATTAACTCAAGCATAATACAATGAAAAGAAAAATATTTAATATCGGATACATAGGGGCATTGTTGATCATGATTACTTCATCTGCCTGCAAAAAACAGCTCGATAGCCTCACGCCGCATAATGTAAACTTTGAAAATCAGCAGTTTGGCTCACCCAATGGTTATACAAAAGCCACAATCGGTAATTATACCACCCTTTACAGTACCTACGAAACCCCTTGGTTCAACATCAGCGAATACAGGGGAAACAATGTAAAGGTTATTGATGTAACTTCTACCAGTAGTGCAGCCGATCTGCAGAATACCGATGCATTTAAATACAGTAACTCCGAATCCAAAGATTTTGGCCTGTCTGATGCCTTTTGGTTTGCCTCGTACAAAGCGCTTTTGGGCGTAAATGTGGTATTAAAAAATGTACAGGCTGGCGAAACCAATAACGTAATTTTACAGGCAAAGGCCGAAAATCTATTTTTAAGGGCCTTTATTAATTTTAACCTGTTGCGCGTTTATGGCCGTCCGTATTACCAGAGTCCGGCTACCAACCTGGGTATTCCGATTATTACCACACCGCTCGATCTTGGTGCAACACCTCCTGCCCGGGCAACTGTACAGGCTTCTTACGATCAGGTAATTGCCGATTTAAATCAATCCATAACTACCTTTAAATCGAAAGGGGTAAACAGTTTTGCCTCCAAATATGCTGCGTTTGCATTGCTTTCGAGGGTATATCTCTATATGAGCGGTACTTTCGATCAGCCCAATGCCAATTATGCAAGGTTATCGGCCCAGGCTGCCGATTCGGTAATTGTAAACGGAGGATACCGTTTATTACAGGGCAGTGCTTATTCTAATTATTATAGCGCAAGCAATCAGTTAAATACCGAAACCATTTGGGCAATTAACCATGAGGCCAGCACTTCAAACCTGCCCATTTTATTGATGCAGCCTCAGGGAACTTATGTAGGCCTTTATACCACCGGGCAGATTAAACCATCGCCCGATTTATTAAGCAAGCTGGTTACCGGCGACCTTCGTACGCCCTTGTCATCGCAGGTG
>NZ_DJDT01000343.1 GCF_002432345.1 Pedobacter sp. UBA5917 | reverse complement strand
AACCTTTGTTTTTCCAGAGGTTTCGCCAGGCGATTTTTAGGTTCAGTTTAAACATAATTTTTAAGTTTGGCGTGAGGCGTTTGGCGGTTAGCGAAAACTTATCGCTGATCGCCAAACGCTATCCGCAGGTCTTATTCGTATTTCAAAGCGTCAACAGGGTTTGCTTTTACAGCGCCATTTGCCTGGATGCTTACGGTAATAATGGTTAACAAAATGGTTAAGCCGGCACTCATTACAAATGGTAAAAGTGGCAGATCGATGCGGTAGGCAAAGGTATCGAGCCACTTTTTGATTAAAATATAAGCCAAAGGCCACGAAATGATGTTGGCAATTACCACCATAATAAAGAAAGAGCTGTTGATCAGTTTAAAAATCTGCAGGTTGCTTGCACCTAAAATCTTTCTTACGGCAATTTCCTTGATCTTGCCGGTAGTGATGTATTTCGCAAAGGCAAACAGACCGAGTATGGCAATAAAAATGGTGAGTAATGCCGCGGCAAAAAATACCGATTGCAACTGTTCCTGTTTTTTAAACAACCGGCCATACATTTCATCCAGAAACTGGTAACGGAAATTATCGCCATCCAGTTTGTTGATCTCGGGCCACTGCGATTTAAGGGCACTCAGTACTTCCGACATCCTCCTTTCTTCTATCTTCAACATAATTTCTGTTTTCGGGTTTCCACAGGGATCGTTTATCGAGTAAATGGTGGGTTCTACAGGTTTTTCGAACCCTAGTGTCTTAAAGTCTTTTATAACCCCCACTATTTTATATTCCTTGTTCTGGCAACCCCTGATTGATTTTCCGATCGGATCGGTTAAGCCATATTTGGCTACGGCAGCTTCATTTAGTATGGCCGAATTTGCGGTATCGGTTTTAAATTCCCTCGAAAAAACCCTCCCCTCTTTAACCTTAATGTTCAGGGTTTCAAAATAATCAAAGTCAACATCGGTAAAAGTAAGGCTTTGCTCTTTGCCATCAACCGTATACCTGTTTTTGCCTCCATCAGATCCATCGGGAACCGTGTTGGCCACCGTAACCGATTTTACTCCCGGGATTTTTGATATCCTATCCCTTATAGGCTCAAATTTGCTTGGTGAACCGAAAATGGTAAGATTTTTAATGTACACCACCTGCTCGGGTTTAAAGCCAACATCCTGGGTACGCATATATTTTAACTGCGAATTGATGATCAGTAAACCGGTAATAAAAATAACCGCAATGCTGAACTGAAAAACCAAAAGGCCATTACGCAGCCAATAACTTTGTTTACTGGTTTGGAAATTGCCCTTTAATACAAGGGCCGGTTTAAAACCTGATAAAACCATGGCCGGATAAACACCTGCAATAAGGGTAATGAAAACCAAAATTAAAGGCAGCTGCCAAAACAGTGCACTATTGGCGGTCCAGATGGATAGATTTACCGAAAACAGGTTATTAAACCTTGGCAAAATGATTTCGGCCAAAATCAGGCCCAAAACAGTTGCCACAAAACACTGGATCAGTATTTCGGTTAAAAACTGAATGGAAAGCTGAAAACGGTAAGCGCCCATTACTTTTTTTACACCAACTTCTTTTGCCCTTTTGGCTGCCTGTGCAATGCTGAGGTTGGTAAAATTGATACAGGCAATTACCAGAATTAAAATACCCAGTACAGATAAGGCCACGAGTATTTTATAATTGGCATCGGTGCCGGCCTTTGGCCTCAGGTGCTGGTTTTTCAATGGATCAAGGAATGTCCTGCTTGCTTTAAAATCCTTGTTATTTGGATCTTCACCGGCTTTAAGCATTTCCCTTTTATAAATTGCATTTATTTTTGCCTCGAGCGCGTTAATATCTGTTCCAGGTTTTACCTGGATATAGGTATTGTAATTGTTATATCCATAATTTTCGCCCAACCCCATTTCTTTTACCACCGAAATAGCATCGAAAGTAATATTAGAGTGTGGATCGGCATAAACACTTCCACTAAGCCTGCCTGTCATACCCATAGATTTACTGCCTACCCCAATCATTTCGGGCTTACCGCTTTTATTGTGGGGAAAAAGCGTTTTATAATTCTCATTAGTCAGGTAAAATAGGTTTTGACCAGGATCCTCAGCCCTAACCAAACCTCCACTGGGTTTAATGTTAAACATTTTTGCAGCTTCATAATCGAGATACAGGCATCTGCTCAAAAAAACAACCCCACTTTTACTGGTAACAGGAATTTCGAAAAAGCTCATTTTCATCGTTCCAACCGAAACCAATTCAGGTAACTCAGCTTTAATTGTTTTACCCAATGGAGGCGAGGTAGTGTTGGTCTTAAAATCAGGTAAAGCCCTGCCAATTACATAAATTTCGTTGTAATTGGGATTTGCCCTGTCGAAACCTGTTTCGAAGGTAAAATACATGGTTACCAAAATAAATGCAGCCAGTGCAATGGCCAAACCACCAATATTGATCGAGGTGATCACCTTGTTCCGCCAAAGGTTACGGAGTGCGATTTTTAAGTTGAGTTTAAACATGAGGTTTAAGGTTTAGAGTTGTATTGCTAAGCGTTTGGCGGTTAGCGATAAGTTGACGCTGATCGCCAAACGCTTAGCGCATGTTTATTCGTATTTAAGTGCGTCAACAGCGTTTGCCTTAGCAACTTTAAAAGTTTGCAGACTAACGGTTAACAGCGCAATTACTACCGAGGTCAACAGGGCCAGTAAAAATGGCCATGGATTAACCGTAATTTTATAATCGTATTTCTCGAGCCATTTGGCAAGCAGAATATAAGCTACCGGAATGGCTATGATGTTGGAGATAATCACCAGTTTCATAAAATCTTTGTTCAACAGGATCAGGATATCTGATAAATTGGCACCCAGTACTTTCCGGATACTGATCTCTTTGCTGCGCTGCTCGGCGGTGTAAAGCGCTAAACCTAATAGGCCCAGGCAGGAAATAAATATGGCAAAACCACCAAAAATATTAGAAAGGGCACTGAGCAGGCGCTCGCTACGGAGTTTCTCGGCCATACCCTGACTAACCATTTTAATTTCAATGGGATATGCAGGGTTTAAATCCTGACCCACAGCTTTTATCTTATCAATTGAAGTAGAAAGTGCTTGTTTAGGGTTGAGTTTAAGCAATAATACTTTACTCGTTTTAATATTATAATAATAAACCGTGGGCTGTATTTTAGAAGCGAGCGATTCACTCGAATAATCCTGTACTACGCCAACAACTTTAAGTGGTGGATTATCGCCCCAGTGGATAATGGTACCAACAGGATTTTTTAATCCCATGATTTTAACAGCAGTTTGGTTGAGTAAAAGTGATGTTGAAGTATCGGCTGAAAATTTAGGATCAAAATCCCTTCCTTCAATAATTTTCACACCGGTTGTTTTGACAAAATCGAAACCTGTACTCCGGTAATTGATAATGGATACATCGTTTTTGGGTTTGCCCGGCCATCGGAAATCGCTGGTAATAGAACCGCTACTGGTAAAAGAATGTGCATATTCCGTTGCAGCGGTGATTGCTCCTGCCCGCTCCAGCTCGTTTTTAAAAGTCTGAAGTTTTTCCGGCTTTTTCCATTCACCTTCAAGGTCTATCTGTGCCAACGCGGTTTCATCAAAACCCAGCGGTTTATTTTTAAGGTGCTGCATCTGGCTATAAATCACAATTGCAGAAATGATCATACAGATGGAAAGGCTAAATTGCACCACTACCAGGGTTTTGCGGATGGATAACGAACCTGCAGAGCCTTTAAAGCCTTTCAGTACTTTTACCGGAATAAAAGAGGAGAGGTAAAATGCCGGATAACTACCGGCAAGAAAACCGGTAACCACCACCATAGAAAGCAGAACTGCCCAAAAACCAATAGCATTGTAATTGATTTTGATCGAAATATCGAGCAGGCTATTAAAGTAAGGTAAGGTAACTTCGAGCAGGGTAAAGGCAATTAACATCGCCAAAAACGATAACAAAAGCGATTCGATCATAAATTGCCCCATGATGGTATTGCGTGTAGAACCCAGAGCTTTACGAACCCCCACTTCCCTTGCGCGTTTTTCTGATTTCGCTGTAGAAAGGTTCATGTAATTGATACAGGCAATAAACAGCACACATATCGCCAGAAATACAAATAACCTTAACTGGTCTATTTTACCCCCCACGGCCTTTCCACCTTCAAAATCATCATAGAGGTGAAACTTGCTCAAAGGAAAAAGAAAAGGCTGGTAGGTCATTTCTTTTAAATCGGGTTCTTTATCGGTAATAAAGTGTTTTAAAACGGCATTTGTGGCCTCTACCGAAGCATTTTCTTTAAGCTGGAACAGCGTTAGGCAGGTAATTGCTCCCCAACTATATTCTTTTTCTCCAGGATTCTCCTGTTCCAAAAAGGCCCATGGCTGTAATACATCGTACTGTAAAGTCTGATTTTTAGGCAGGTCTTCTATCACCGCACTCACTTTTAAATCGGTTTTGTTATCGTAGGTAATACGCTGCCCAATCGGATTTTCATCACCAAAGAGTTTTTTCGCGGTAGATTGACTAATGAGTACATTATTCGGTTCACTTAAGGCCGTATTCGGATCACCATAGATAAATTTATGATCAAGGATTTTTAAAAAATCAGGATCAACTTTCATCCCCGAAAGCTTAAAATTGTGCTGGTTACGGCTAAATAACTTCTGTCCGTTATTCATCGATAAGCGTGCGGCACTTTTAATCGCCGGAATCTCTGCTACTCCAGCTTTGGCCAGTTTGTTCGGCACGGCCATTGTAGTAGCCAGTTTGCCATTAAATTTAAGATTTAAGGCAGCAAAATATACTTTATCGGCATTTTTATACTGTTTATCAAAACTCCATTCGTAATTCACGTATAACAGCAGCATTAAACAACAGGCCATGCCTATTGCCAGTCCACCAACGTTGATCAATGTAAAACCCTTGTTTTTCCAAAGGTTACGTAGTGCTATTTTAAGGTTTAATCTTATCATTATATGGTTAACTGTATAAATTGTTAAATTGGTTAATTGCTAAATTGCCAACTGAAAACTGCCAATTGATTTACTCATATTTAAGTGCATTAACCGGGTTTGCACGGGCTGTTTTATAGGCTTGGAAACTTACGGTTACTAAAGCCATCATTAAAGTTCCCAATCCGGCAAGTGGCATAATCCACCATGATATTTCGGTATGGAATTCAAATTTCATCAGCCATTTATTCATTAAAAAGTAACTTAAAGGGATTGCGATAACGATGGATACCAAAATCATTTTTACAAAAGAGAACGATAACAACTGCATGAGGTTGAATAATGAAGCACCCAGCACTTTGCGTACCCCAAATTCTTTTGTCCGCTGCTCGGCACTATAGGCCACCAGACCAAAAAGCCCTAAACAGGAAACGAAAATGGCCAGTCCGCCAAAAAGGTTAGAAAGAATGCCCAAAGTTTTTTCAGTATTGTATTTTTCGGCGTATACGTTGTTCAGGAAATTAATCTCGAGCGGATAAGCCGGATTTAAGGCTTTTGTGATCCTGCTGATGGTTTCGATATTACTTTGAAGGCTGTTATTTTCGTTCAAACGCATGGTGATGTTCCCGGTCTGTTTTTTATCAAAAAATACGACCATCGGATTATTCGATTTGTATGGCGAATCCCAAACATAATCGTCGAATACGCCTATGATATTAAATTTATCGCCAAAAATGGTAATGGTTTTACCTACCGGATTTTTATAGTCGAATATTTTAACAGCCGAAGCACTTACCATAACGGCACTGGTATCTGATGCGAAATTTTCTGAAAAATCCCTTCCACTGGTTAATTTGATGCCATTGGTTTTGATAAAATCGTAAGTGGTAATTACCTGGTTAAACAATTGATTGTTGGTGGCTTTTAACATTCCTTCCCACTCGATACCGGCAAAATTGCGACCGTGGTGCGATAAACTTACCGACGACTGGAACATTGAGGTAACTGCACCGGATTTTAACAATTCAGTACGCAAGAGCTCATATTTCGTTTTCAGCTCGCCATCCTGTGGCATTTCTACCAGGGCGTTTACATCAAAACCTACTGGCCGGTTTTTAATGTACTGGATCTGTTTGTAGATTACCAAAGTAGAAATGATAAGGATAATGGCAAAACAGAACTGCCCCACCACCAAAACCTGCCTTAAACTAACCGAAAGGAAAGCTTTTGATTTAATTTTTCTTTTTAGGGTTTGGATCGGATTAAAAGACGAGAGGTAAAATGCAGGATAACTACCGGCAATTAAACCCGTTGCAAGTACAATTCCTAAAATACCCACCCAACTGCTGCTGTTGAAATACGACATATTCAGTTTGATGTTGAGCAGATTATTAAAAGTTGGCAAAAAGATCTCGAGCAGGGCGATTGAAAAAATTACTGCGATAAAAGTTAGCATCATCGATTCGGTTAAAAACTGAATGATGAGCGAGCTACGATTGGCACCAATGGTTTTCTTTATACCCACCTCTTTGGCACGTTTTTCTGATTTGGCAGTTGCCATATTCATAAAATTGATGCAAGCAATCAGCAGGATACCAAAAGCCAATCCTACAAACAGGTAAATCTGCTCTATTGCACCGCCAATGCTTTTACCATCTTCGAACTTGCCGTATAAATGTAATTCGGATAATGGGAACAATACCTGAGTTTGCTGATTGTCGGTATTATTTTTTTTCTCAATCTGGATGATCTTTTGATTAACGAGGTTTAGGTCTGTTCCACTTTTTAACATCACCAGGGTTACATAACTATAATTCCTCCAGTTTAAGTCTTTCGCACCCCGGTCAATCGATTCGTATAAACTCCATGGCATTAAATAATCAAATTTGTTTGAGCTGTTATCGGGCTGGTCTTTAATTACACCCGTAATATTAAGGTCTAACTGATCTTTAAAACGGACTACTTTATTCAGCACGTCAGTGGTTCCGAACAGTACCTTAGCGGTTGATTCGGTTACAATAACCGAGTTAGGATTATTTAAAGCGGTATTGGCGTTACCCTGGATAAAATCATAATCGTACATTTTTAAAATGTCGGGTTCAGCAAATTTAGACTGACGCTTAAAAGCATTTTCTCCATTGGCAATTAAATTTTTACCTCCATAATCCATCCTTGCCATGTACCTAAGCTCGGGCAGCTCCTGTTTAATCGCCGGACCAAATGTCGTGGTTGAGCCTTCGAATGTTCCCGAAATTTTGCCGTTATCACCCGGAATATTAGTCATGGCGGTATAAACATCGGCCGAATTTTTAGCCTGCTTATCAAAATTCCATTCGTAGGTAACGTACAGCAGCAAAGTTAAACAGGCTGCCAAACCGATAGCCAGGCCGATTACATTAATAAACGAGCTTACCTTGTTTTTCCAAAGGTTACGCAGTGCGATTTTTAAGTTGAGTTTAAACATCTTTTTGAGGTTTAGCGTAAGGCGTTTGGCGGTTAGCGATAAGTTTACGCTGATCGCCAAACGCTAAGCGCATAGCTTATTCATATTTAAGTGCATCTACCGGGTTTGCTTTTGCTACCTTAACCGATTGCACACTTACGGTAAGTATTGCAATAATAACCGACAGGCTTATGGCTACAATAAATGGAAGCACAGAAACCGAAATGCGGTATTCGTAGCCCGAAAGCCATTTATTGATAATGATATAAGCCAAGGGGAATGCAATCAGGTTTGCGATGGCAACCAGCTTTATAAAATCTTTGTTCAATAAAGTAAGGATGTTGGCCGTACTCGCACCTAAAACCTTGCGGATGCTGATTTCTTTTTTGCGCTGCTCGGCCATAAAAAGGGCTAGTCCCAATAAACCCAGGCACGAAATAAAGATGGCGAAACCACCGAACCAGTTAGAAAGTGTACCCAATAGTTTTTCATCCCTGAATTTCCGTTCGAAACTATCATCAACAAACCTGATTTCGGTTGGGTAAGCTGGGTTTAACCTTTTAACCGCTTCGTTAATCTTATTGATCGAGGAAGTAATATTGCTCTTGTCGTTCAAACGCATAATAATGGTGGAAGCGCGGTTTGGATTTTGCGCTATAAGCAGCGGAGCCGCTTTTTGATAAGGCGATTCCATTACATAATCTTTCAATACCCCAATAATTCTTAAAGGTTGATCCCACATCACCATTTTACCTACCGGATCTTTCATGCCCATTACCTTCACCAGTGCCTCGTTAACAATTACATTAGCCGTATCTACAAAATCTTTGGAGAAATCCCTGCCCTGCAAAATTTCCATGCCGGTGGTTTTGGTGAGATCGAGGTTGGTAAACCTAAAGTTTACCAGGATTTTATCTTTTTCATTTTTGCCCGGCCAACTCACGCTATAAGTATTGTTCCCTCCGCTGGTTAACGACATGCTGTATTCTGTAGAAGCTGTGATAGCGCCAGCTTTTATTAGTTCATCCTTCAATATTTCGCGTTTTTCCTTTTTAGAAAATTCGCCTTCTGTGGATATCTGTACCAGATTTGCACGATTGTAACCGATCGGTTTGTTTTTGATATAATTTAACTGCTGATAAATGACTGCTGTACATACAATTAAGCAGGCTGCAAATACAAACTGAAAAATCACCAGGAATTTGCGGATAGACAGTGTAGAACCCCCTGAAATTTTAAAGCCTTTTAAAACTTTAACAGGATCGAACGAAGAAAGGTAAAATGCAGGGTAACTTCCGGCGATAAAAGCAGTTAGCAAGGTTAAGCCTAAAAATACTGTCCAGAATTTATAATCGCTGTAATTAATATCAAGGGTGATTCCCAAAAGGTTGTTAAAGTAAGGCAAACTTACTTCGATCAATACAAAAGCCAATAACATACTTAAAGAGGTAAGCAGGATAGATTCGAACATAAACTGCCCCATCAAATTGCTCCTTGAAGAACCAATGGCTTTACGCACACCAACCTCACGTGCCCTTTTTTCTGATTTGGCCGTAGAAAGGTTCATAAAATTAACACAGGCAATTAAAAGGATACAAAAAGCCAGCAGAAAAAATATCCTCAGCTGATCGATTTTTCCACCAACATTTTTGCCGTTTTCAAATTTATCGTATAAATGCCATTTGGCCAGCGGATGCATAAAAGGTTCACCATTTGCTTCTTTATCGTGCGATTTGATCAGGCCTTTCATCTGGTTATTGGCGCGGTCGAAAAAGGAATTATCCTGAAGCTGGGCAAACATCATACAGTAGTTATTGCCCCAACCGCTATCTTTTGTCCATGGGTTTAATTTATCGTACAATTTCCACGACATGATATAATCAAGCTGGATGGTTGAATTTTTCGGCGAATCTTCGATCACCCCCTCTACCCTTAAATTTTCTTTTTCATCGAGTTTTACTGTTTTATTTAAAGGATCTTCGTTACCAAACAGGCTTTTTGCCAGTGTTTCCGTCAGCACAATCCCGTCAACACTGTTTAATAATGTATTTTTATCACCTTTTAAAACCTTATAATCGAACATTCTGATAAAATCAGGATCACAGAAAACGGCATTTTTCTTAAAGTTGTTACGGTTGTAGGAAATGAGCATCTGCTCTGCATAAGACAAACGGCTTACTTTGGTTATTCCCGGTACTTTATCCCTGATTTCGTCTTTTAATCTGCCCGGAAAAGCCATAAAACTAAAAGTTTCTGAAGCTGTTTTCTGGTTGTTATAAAGTACATAGGTTTTATCATAATCCGTAAACTGCTTATCGTAACCATATTCGTAGGCTACATAAAGCAACAGGATCATGCAGCTGGCCAAACCAATGGCCAATCCACCAAGGTTAATCAGCGTGAAACCTTTGTTTCGCCACAGGTTGCGTAATGCTATTTTTAGGTTTAATCTATACATTAGGTTTAAGGTTTAGGGTATAAGGTTTAGGGTGTTGGCGTAAAATCATACGCTTTACATCATAAAGTCTTATACCTTGTTTATCTATTTTTAGGTTTAGGGGTGTTGCCATAAAATTCTTAAGCCTTACACCTCTAACCTTTCGCCTTATTTATATTATGTTAATTGGATTTAAGGTACCGGCGTATTAACCTTACGCCTTTTACCTTAAACCCTACACCCTACTCGTATTTAAGTGCATCTATAGGGTTTGCTTTGGCCACTTTTACCGATTGTAAACTCACCGTTAAAACCGCAATCAGAATGGAGATCACAATCGCCAGCAGAAATGGTAAAAACGAAATGATTACGCGGTACTCGAATGCCGAAAGCCATTTATTTATAATTACATAAGCCAGTGGAAAGGCAATAATATTTGCAATGGCCACTAGTTTTATAAAATCTTTGTTCAATAAGGTGAGGATGTTGACTGTACTTGCACCCAACACCTTACGGATGCTGATTTCTTTTTTACGCTGCTCGGCCATAAATAAAGCCAGACCAAGTAAGCCTAAACAGGAAATAAAGATGGCAAAACCGCCAAACCAGTTAGAAAGGATGCCCAACAATTTTTCGTTCTGGAATTTCTCTTCGAATGATTCGTCAACAAATTTTCTATCAACCGGAAAATTGGGTTCTATGCCCTGTACCAGTTCGTCAATTTTGGCCAGCGAACTGCTTACATTGGCTGATGGATTTAAACGAACAATAATGGTAGATGCACCACTTCTGCTGCTGGTATAAAATAACATCGGCGCTACACTCTGGTAGGCAGACTCGACCACAAAATCTTTCATTACACCAACCACGGTTAGCTTATTCCCCCAAAAATCGATCACGGTTCCCAGCGGATTTTTCAGGTTCATTACCTTTACAGCCGATTCGTTCAATACCACACTATTGGTATCATTTGGGTAACTGGCCGAAAATTCCCTGCCTGATATCAACTCTGCACCGATGGTTTTGGTAAAATCGTAGCCTATTCCCCTCTGGTTAAAAAAGATATCTTCTTTTGGATTTTTTCCAGGCCACGAAACCGCCGTGGTATTGTTTCCGCCTTCGCTTATGCCCCTGCTAAAAAAGGTTACGTTCGTTGCTGCGCCTGATTTGATTAATTGATCCCTCAATAAATTACGTTTGCCTTCATCACTTAAATTTCCCTGAACGGCAATCTGGATCAGGTTTCCTTTGTTATAGCCGATCGGTTTATTTTTAATGTAATTTAACTGCTGGTAAATAATGGTTGTACAGATAATGAGGCATACTGCAAATACAAACTGAAAAACAACCAGCACTTTACGGATCGAAACCGACGAGCCTACTTTAATATTAAAACCCTTAAGCACTTTAACCGGTTCGAATGAAGAAAGGTAAAGCGCAGGATAACTTCCCGCTACCAAACCGGTAAATACCATTAAAGAGAATAATGCCATCCAGAATTTCCAATCGTTATAGGCAATAACCAGTTTGATATTTAACAGGTTATTGAAATAAGGCAAGCTTACTTCGGCCAGGGCAAAAGCCACAACAGTTGCTATAATGGCCAGTAAAACCGACTCAAGCAGAAACTGTGCGATTAAAGATTGACGCGATGACCCGATGGCTTTACGCACGCCCACTTCTTTTGCCCTTTTCTCTGATCGTGCTGTAGATAGGTTCATAAAATTTACGCAGGCGATCAACAGGATACAAAAGGCCAGCATCAGGAAAATCCTCAACTGATCGATTTTTCCACCAACCGATTTACCGTTTACAAAATCATCGTAAAGGTGCCATTTATCAAGAGGGAATAATAAGGCAACGTCTTTATTGCCCGGCAGGTTACGCTTATAAATGCCTCCGATTTCTGAATTGGCTTTTTCGAAAGCGTTATTGTTCTCTAACTGCACCAATGTAAGGCACATGTTGTTGCCCCAGTTTTTTTCTCTTGCCCAGGGTTCTCTTTTTTCGAACAGTGCCCATGGCAATAAATATTCGAATTTGATACTATTATTGGCGGGCACATCTTCAATAACGGCTTCAACTTTTAATACATCCGCATTATCCAGTTTTACGGTCTTATTGATGGGATCTTCGTTTCCGAACAGTTTTTCAGCAAAAGATTTAGTTAAAACAATGCTATTTACTTCTTTTAATACCTTATCGGGATTACCTTTTATAAATTTATGATCGAGGATTTTAAAAAATGAGGGATCGGTATAAACGCCTTTATCCTTAAATTTCTTTTCGCCATAGGTAACCAGGTAATTGCTCGGATAACTCGAGTGTGAGGAATAAGCCACGCCTGGTATTTTTTCCCTCACCTCATCGGCCATTACTGCCGGTGTCCATGCCCAACTAAAAATTTTGCCACTTGCCTCAGAATTGTGGTACATCACATACGTTTTTTCATGATTGGTGAACTGTTTATCGTAGCTCCACTCATAAGTAACATACAGTAACAAAACCATGCAACTGGCCAGGCCAATGGCTAAGCCACCGATGTTAATCAGCGAAAAACCCTTGTTTTTCCAAAGGTTACGTAAAGCTATTTTTAGGTTTAATTTGAACATATTGTTAAGGTTGAAGGTTGGAAGGTTAAAAGGTTGGAAGGTTCTAGTGCGTTAGCCCTATAGTTTAAAACTTTACCTTACCATCGCCGATCCAAAATCTCCCCATCCGGGGAAGATTGTTGGCGGCTATTATTAACTAAACTAAAATCTTTTTATAAGGTGTAAGGTTTAGGGCTGAAGGTTTAAGGTGTGAATACTTTACCTTATACCCTAAGCCTTTTACCTTAAACCTCTATATCAGCTCTTCATTACGGCTTTTGTTTATTTTTTCGGAGATCACATGACCATCTTTAAGGTTAATGATCCGGTTGGAGAAACTGGCATCGTGACTGGAGTGGGTAACCATTACAATGGTGGTACCGGTTTCGTTCAATTCGCAAAGCAGTTCCATTACTTCGTTACCATGCGAACTATCAAGGTTTCCGGTAGGCTCATCCGCCAAAACCAGTTTAGGTTTGGTTACCAAAGCCCTTGCTACGGCAACACGCTGCTGTTGTCCACCCGATAATTGCTGAGGGAAGTGTCCGCTACGGTTTACAATGTTCATCCTTTCGATGATTTCGTTTACCAGTTTTTTGCGTTCACCTGCTGCAATTTTATTATAGATTAATGGCAGTTCGATGTTTTCGAACACGGTTAACTCGTCGATCAGGTTAAAATTCTGGAAAACGAATCCCATATTCCGTTTACGGAAATTTGAGCGTTCCCTATCGTTTAGCGTTAAAAGCTCCGTATCGATAAACTTATAACTTCCGCTTTCAGGTTTATCCAACAAACCCATCACGTTTAACAGGGTAGATTTTCCGCAGCCAGATGGGCCCATAATGGAAACAAACTCGCCCGCAGCAACATGAAGGTTTATTCCGTTGAGGGCTGTAGTTTCTACTTCTTCAGTTTTGTAAACTTTTTCCAGATTTTCTATTCTAATCATAGTATCAAGTGTTTTTCTAGTTTTATATCTAGTATTTAGTATCAGGTGTTTAGTATCAAGTATCGAGACCTGAGTATATTATTCGTTAACTTTATAGTCCATTTTACAAAATCTCAAATCTCAAATCTCAAATCAGTTATTGGCTAATTTTAGTTTCCTGATCATTGATTTTTGGTTATTGATCATTAATTTATCGGTTATTGGTCATTACATATCGCCAAATGCTCTCCGCTTAACGCTTTACTTATTAATCACCACCTGATCATATTGGTTAAACTGGTCGTATGATGACGTAATTACCTCGTCGCCTTTTTGCAAACCATCCAATATTTCGTAGTAGAGGTAATTTTTTCTGCCGATTTTTACGTTTTTCTTAATTGCTTTGCCATTGTTTACCACAAATACCCATGAGCCACCGGTACTTTGGAAAAACTGTCCCTGTGCCAAAAGCAACGATTTACTGTTATCCGATAACGTTAATTTAGTCTGCAAAGATAAACCGCGACGTAAACCTTCGGGCGCAGCACCTTTAAATACCATTTCTACCTGAAACTGACCTGCAGTAACCTCCGGAATTACTTTGCTTACGGTTAAGTTATAGGTTTTGCCATTAAATTCGCAACTGGCCGTTTGCCCTTCTTTAACCCTGTTAATATAATATTCATCCACACCGGCCTGAAGTTTATAGCCTTGCAAAACGTCGATTTTACCGATCATTTCGTTAGAGTTATACGATTTTCCGATAACTGGATCGTAAGACGACAATTTACCCGAAACCGGTGCTTTAATCGTCATATTTTCGATGTTTTTACGGATCATTTCCAAACTTTCGTTCATCTGCCCCATCGATTGGTCTATCTGTGCCAACTGCATTTTCCGGCTCTGGTTTTCCTGTTTAACAGCCTGACGCACAATTTTCAATTTGCCCTGATAGTATTCGTAATCCTGACTCGATTTATTAAGTTCCTGCAGCGTAATTACTTTTTTGGCAAAAAGAGAGCTGTCTAAACGGTATTGGCGAGTTGCTGTCCTCAAATTATTTTCTACATCTAAAACATCCTGATTTAATACCCTTTGATTTTGCTCTAAATCCAATCTCGATTTACGCAACTGGTTAATCTGCTCGGTAGCAGCAGTTTGACTGGAAGTGTAACTCAACATCGCATTTGAGTTAGAAATTCTTAACAGAGGTGTACCTTTTACAACCGAAGCGCCGTTTTCGGTAAAAATTTCGGCAACGGTACCTCCTTCTGATGAACTTACAATTACCGAAGTTAGTGGAACAACGCTGGCGTTTAATAAAACTACATCTTCAAAATCGCCATATTCTACTTTACTGATTGTTAATTTATCGGCATCGGCACTATAAACTTTTTTAAGGGATAAAGTATAGCCATAAATTACAACTGCTACAAAAGCAATTGCGCCACCAATGATTAACAGGGTTTTAGTGCTAAATCTTTTTTTCTCTATTTTCTTATCCATGTGTTCGGTTATACTGTTCGGTTTCCCTTATGCCAAGCTTATGCCAAAAGCCACAAACACAATTAAAACACTAATAATCAATATATTAAAAGTTTTTACTATTTTAACATGTTCATTATCGGACAGTTCGTGTGCGGGAGCGGACAGTTTTATTACTTTAGCACATCAAATTTAAATTTATGTTGGACGCCACAGTTTTAATTATCGATGATGACGACGATATCCTGCTTAGTGCCCGTTTGTTCTTAAAACAACAGGTAAAGCAAGTAATTACCTGTAAATCGCCTAAAGAAATCAATGTTTTATTGAGTAAAAATGAAGTAGACATTATTTTACTTGATATGAATTACCAAAAAGGCGCAAGTGATGGTCGCGAAGGTTTATATTGGCTCGAACACATTTTATCCATCGATAAAGATTACGTGGTCATCTTAATGACGGCCTTTGGAAATGTAGAACTTGCAGTTAAAGCAATTAAAAAGGGCGCTACAGACTTTATTTTGAAACCTTGGGAAAATGAAAAACTTTTCGCCACCATTTCTGCTGCATCCAAACTCCGCGAATCGACCCGAAAAGTAAAAAAACTCGAAAAAATACATTCTTCTCTTCAAAAAGACCTCACACGGGGTTTCGAGAATATTGTTGGCCAGGCAGATGGTATAAAACAGTTGCAGGCTACTTTGTTCAAAGTTGCACCAACAGATGCCAATGTGCTTATTTTAGGTGAAAACGGAACGGGTAAACAGGTTTTTGCACACGAAATTCACGGAAATTCGCAAAGGAAAAACCAGGTTTTCATGCATGTCGATTTAGGCTCTCTAAATGAAAATTTATTCGAAAGTGAGCTGTTTGGTTATGCCAAAGGCGCTTTTACCGATGCCAAAGAAGACAAACCAGGCCGTTTCGAACTGGCAGACGGTGGAACCATATTTTTGGATGAGATCGGGAATTTAACCTTGCCTCTACAGGCAAAACTGTTAAGCGTTTTACAGAACCGCACCGTTACCCGTTTGGGCGAAAGTAAAGAGCGTAAAGTAAATGTACGCTTAATTACCGCCACCAATATGCCACTAAACGAAATGGTGGCTAAAAATACTTTCAGACAGGATTTACTTTTCCGGATCAACACCGTTGAACTGCTATTGCCACCTTTACGCAAACGCGGAACAGATATTTTATTGCTAGCCAATCATTTTATGCAGGTTTTCAGCTCAAAATATCATAAAGAAATCCGTAAATTAAGCCATAAAGCAGAAGACGTGCTTTTAAATTATAAATGGCCGGGCAACGTACGCGAATTGCAACACGTTTTAGAACGGGCAGTGATTATGAGCGATGGAAGTGAAATTTCGGAAGAAGATTTACAGCTAAGTCCGCAACGTTTTGCACAGAACAACTCCATCCCCGATGAAATGGCCCTCGAGGATATGGAGAAAATGATGGTGCAGAAAGCAATCGATAAACACAAGGGAAATATATCAAAAGCTGCCGCCGAACTGGGCTTAACCCGGGCCGCACTTTATAGAAGAATCGAGAAATTTGGAATCTAAGCTTAAAGTCTAAAGACCAAAGGTTAAAGCTTTAGTCTTTTAGCTTTTAGCTTTCAGCTTAAAAAAAATGTTTTACCAGCGCTTTACCTTCCGTTTAATATTCCGCCTAGTGATCATCAATCTGCTGGGCTACCTCTTATTTTACCTGATCAAAAACACACAGCTCTGGTTTACCATTATTGGTGTTTCACTGATATTATTGGGTACCATTATCTCCCTTTATTATTACATCAACCAGATCCGGTCGGACATTAACCGTTTCATTCTGGCGGTAAAAACACGCGATCATACCTTAAATTTCAAAAATAAGGTAACCAGGGGCAGTTTCCCTGAACTTTACGAATCGTTTAGCGATATTTTACAGGTACATAAGCAGATCAGGCTAGAGCAGGAAGCCATGTTCCAGCTGATTAAAACCATTTTGGAGCAGGTTCCGGTTGGGGTAATCGTGGTCAATAATTCAACGAAAGAGGAGAACGAAGAAATTGCTTTTTTCAATCAGGCAGCTTCAAATCTCCTGGCTGTACCGGCCTATAAATACTGGCATAGGTTAAAACAGCATCTTCCGGCATTTGCAACAGAGATAGATCAGATTTTAACGGGTGGAAAAAGGTTTTTGGAATTAAAAATCCAGGATAAACTGATCCAGCTTTCTACCGAGGTTATTCCTTTAAACCTTTATGGAAACAATTATACCATCATCAGTTTCCAGAACATTAAAGACGAAATTGAGCAGAAAGAAACCGAGGCCTGGAACAGGTTGATCGGCGTAATTTCGCACGAAATCCTAAATTCTATTACCCCTATCAGCTCATTATCGGATACGATCAATAAAATGGTAACCGATAAAAAGAACCTTACAGAGGATGAAATGGACGACCTGAAAACAGCCCTGCAGACCATCCAGCGACGTTCGTCGGGTTTATTGGATTTTGTGAAAGATTACCGTTTAATTGCCGAACTGCCAACGCCAAACCTCGAATCGCATACCATCGGCGAAATATTGAAACACATTAAGGTTTTGATGCAGCCATTTGCCAAGGTTAAAAATGTAGTGCTTGATGTTGAGCAAACTTCCTCGAAAATTACTGTACAACTTGATTTAAAACTGGTAGAACAGGTGCTCATCAACCTGATTACAAACAGTATTTATGCAGTAGAGAACAGGGAGATGCCACATATCCATGTTAATTACCGGTTGGAAAACACAAAACTTTACATCGATGTGAGCGATAACGGAAAAGGTATTGATGCCGACGACCTGGAGAAGATTTTTGTTCCATTTTACACCACCCGAAAAAATGGATCGGGTATTGGATTAACCATCAGCCGCAATATTATGAAAATGCACAAGGGAAGCATCGAGGTGATTTCTACACCCGACGAGGGTACTACTTTTTCGCTGGTATTTAATTACGTTTAATCATATGAATGTTTTTTTGAACTAAAAATCCAAACAAAACCCATTTGATATGCTTTTAATGGTGTAGATACATCAAATACAAGCATGAAAACAGTTATAATATCGAACAGACTTCCCGTTAAAATCATTGAAGAGAACGATGAATACACGTTTATTCCCAGCGAGGGCGGACTTGCCACCGGATTGGGCGACGTATATAAATCAGGTAATTCCATCTGGATAGGATGGCCCGGAATCGAGGTTCCCGAAGAACGTCAAGAAGAAGTTACACAGAAACTCGCTGAATTAAACCTCTATCCGGTTTTCCTCACCCAAAACGAAATCAATTTATATTACGAGGGTTTTTCTAACGAGGTATTATGGCCGGTATTTCATTATATGGTTACCTATGCGCATTTTGAGCAGAGCTATTGGGATTGCTATAAATCAGTAAACGAAAAATTTGCCAAAAGTGCCATGCAGGTGCTGCAAAGGAGAGACAAAATCTGGATCCAGGATTACCAACTGCTCCTTTTGCCAGGCATTTTAAGAGAAAAATTACCCTCTGCCACCATTGGTTTTTTTCAGCATATCCCCTTTCCATCCTATGAAATATTCAGGTTGATCCCCTGGCGTGAAGAACTGCTTAACGGATTAACAGGTGCCGATCTGATCGGTTTCCATACCTATGATGATGTACGTCATTTTATCAGTACAGCAACCCGTTTACTTCCGGTAAATTCATCTTCAAATGTACTCAACAGCAACGAAAGACAGATTGTAGTAGAAGCTTTCCCAATGGGGATCGATTTCGATAAATTTTCGGATTTAACCGCTACAAAAGAGGTAAAAAAGGAAATCGATTATTTCAGGAGCGGAAAAGAAGATATGAAAGTGATCCTTTCTATCGATCGTTTAGATTATAGTAAAGGGATTTTAGAACGTTTAAAAGCTTTAGAGTTATTGTTGCAGCTTCACCCCGAGTATATCGGTAAAATAGAGCTTTTTATGATTGTGGTTCCTTCAAGGGATACGGTACAGCAATACAGCGACCTTAGAGATCAGATTGATCAGTTTGTGGGCAATTTAAATGCGCGTTACCGTTCCATCAACTGGATTCCCGTAAATTATTTCTACCGTTCTTTCCCTATCGAAGTATTATCGGCACTCTATGCCACAGCCGATATCTGCCTGGTTACCCCGATGCGTGATGGTATGAACCTGGTGAGCAAAGAATATATTGCCAGCCGGAACAATAACGACGGTGTGCTCATTTTAAGCGAAATGGCTGGTGCCTCCAAAGAATTAACCGATGCGGTAATTGTTAACCCGAACAACCTTGGCGACATTATGGAGGCCATTGTTACCGCATTAAAAATGCCTCTGGAAGAGCAACAACAGCGCATGAAAGCCATGCGTGCAATTGTAGAAAAATTCAATGTAAAACATTGGGTAAACAATTTTATTTTAAGATTAAACGAAGTGAAAGATTCTCAAAAATCGTTATTGACCAAACATGCGGTAAATGCCATTAACGAAGTAATAGCCGCAAAATATGCCAAAACAACTGATCGCGTTTTATTTTTGGATTATGATGGTACCCTGGTAGATTTTACCGGAAATATTGATGATGCCTCTCCGGATGCAGAACTGTATGATCTGATCGAAAATCTCACTATTGATAATGCGAACAAGGTAATCATCATCAGCGGCAGAAGGCACGAGACACTCGAACACTGGTTCGGACATTTAAAGGTAGACCTGATTGCCGAACACGGTGCCTGGCAGAAATCGCATGGTGACAAGTGGAACAGTTTGCCCCTCCTCACCGACCAATGGAAACAGGAAATAAAAACTTTATTGGAAACCTATACCGACCGTACACCGGGATCGTTTATTGAAGAAAAAAGTTACTCATTAGTTTGGCATTACCGCAAGGCGGAAGAAGGATTGGGTGATTTAAGGGCCAACGAGATCATCAGTCACATGAAGATATTGGCAGCAGATAAAGGTCTGCAACTGATGCCGGGCAATAAAGTAATCGAGTTTAAAAACATGGAGGTAAATAAAGGCAAAGCGGCTTTAAACTGGTTGTACGATAAACATCCCGACTTTATCCTCGCACTGGGCGACGATCATACCGACGAAGATATTTTTAGGGCTTTGCCAGATGAAGCTTTTACCATTAAGGTTGGGAACAACATTTCTGAAGCGAAGTATTACCTAAACGATTTTAAGGAAGTAAGGAAATTGCTGTGGAGTTTGGTTAGAGAAGAGTTTGTGGAGCGGGGATAGTTTTTTTAGCTGCTTTTCTTAATGCGAGTCGTCATGCTGAATTTATTTCAGCATCTTTCCTGCGAGATAGACCCTGAAATAAATTCAGGGTGACGAGCTGTCTCTAGTAGTAGCGGTTACTATTAATTCGCCCTGAATACCCTTGGGGTACACTGCATCTGGCGTTTGAAAAAGATATTAAAATTGGCTGGATACTCGAAACCCAGGCAATAGGCAATCTGGGCAATGTTCCACTCAGTATGTTTTAATAAGGCTACAGCTTCGGTTGCAATCCTTCTTGAAATATGTTCTGAAGTAGTTTTACCTGTTACTTCTTTTACCGCATGGTTAAGGTGGTTTACATGTACCAATAAACGGCAGGCAAAATCGTGGGCTGTTTTTAATTCCAGGATATGTTCGGTAGAACCGATAGGGAACTGTCTTTCCAATAATTCGAGGAACAAAGAGGTTAGCCTGGCCGATGCGGTATTCTGTTTAAAAAGAACATCCTGGGGTTTTACTTTTAAACCCTCGTGAGCAATCAGCTGCACATAATTTCTTATAAGATCATATTTGTGGATATAATCGCCGTCCATCTCCTTCAACATTTTGCAAAAAATATCCCTCAGGGTGATTTCCTGCTCTTCATCGATGTGGATTACCGGACTGTCGTTAATACGCCATAATAAAGAATCGCGAAGCGTTTCGTTACGGTTATGGATAAAATTTTCGGTAAACAGACAGAAAAAACCGGCCGGTTTTGCTGAAGTACTTTCCCACGAATAGGGGATATTTGGGTTGGTGAATAGTAAAGCCCTACCTTTAATTTCAATCTGCGCATCAGGGTAATGCAAAATCCCGTTTCCAATAATCAGCGAGATTTTATAAAAGTCCCTCCGACTAAAAGCCGAAGGGATATTGGTACAAACGGTACTTCTGTTAAAAACATTAAAGTGCCCTAAATCGTTTATCATCCCTAAGCTGGGCGTAGGGATCTCTGGCCGAGTAATTTTCAGCCTATTATAAAAATCCTCTAAAGTTTCTTTTTTGTGAAGGGTAGAAAGCTCCTGGTTTTTTGATAACATAATTAATCCTTAGTGACGTAAAGTTATGGTTTAATCACCATTCCTTCATGCATTTCCTCTGTAGGTTCTGCCACTAATTTGTCACCTTCTGTTAAATCACCGAAAATTTCAACTTTATCATCGGTTTCCCTTCCTTTTTTTACGGCTACTTTAACCGCTTTGTTATCAGCTACTTTTAATACGAATAATCCTTCGCTGGTATCCAATAAGGCTTTTTTAGCAATAATAAAGGTACTGGCATTTGCAGGAAGCGGAATATTCAGCTCTGCCACCATGCCCGGCAACAAAACTTTGGAAGCATTAGGTACGTCCATCTCTACACGTTCAGAACGTAGGCGTAGATCTAAAGCACCCGATAAACGTTTTGCTTTTGCCTTAAAGGTTTGGTTTGGCAATGATTTTACAGTGAAACTGATTTCATCTCCAGCTTTCAGATATCCGGTATAAACCTCAGGTATAGATACAGCTAAACGCAGGTTTTTCTGATCCTGTAGCGTAAATAATGGTAAATCAGAACCTTTTCCTGTTGGACCAACATAAGCACCCAAGTTTACATTCCTGGCCGAAATAACACCGCTAAAAGGTGCCCTGATGGTTAAATAATCCTGAACCGAACCCACTTCTTTATAAGCAGCTTTTGCGGCTTCGAGTTGTGCCAGATCAGAATTCTTTTTTGCCAGTGCCTGATCGAGGTCGTTGGTAGAAATGGTTCCGGGGGTTTTGCTGGTTTCGTATAAACGGTTATAATTGGCTTTACTAGCGGTATAAATGGCTTCCTGTGCTTTTATCCTCGATTGTGTTGCAGCCAGTTGCGAAGTCATTTCGGGAGCTTCTAAAGTCATTAACAACTGACCTTTTGTTACTTCCGAACCGATATCAGCCTTTAATGTTTTAACAAAACTGCTCACTTTGGCATATAAATCTACCTGTTGATAGGCGATGAGTTCGCCAGGCAAACTTAATTGGGTTGATAATTTTTCTTTTTTAAGATCGAAAGTGGCAATGGCCGCTTGTTTCTCTTTTTTTGCCGGAGCTTTAGATTCTGAAGACCCACAGCCGTACATGGCCGTAAGCATTAAAAATCCTGCACTTAATAATCCTGTTGAAAATATCTTCGTATTCATTTGTGATGATAAATTTATTCGTTTTCTTCTAAACCTTTAATGTAGTGGATGCTGTCTTTATCTTCCGGATCGAGCGACATCGAATCGGTAGTTTGTTTGCCCTGAACCCATGCAAATACCAATGGCAATATAATCAATACTGCGAATGTTGAAAATATCAAACCGCCGATAACTGCCCTGCCGAGTGGCGAAACTGCTCCACCACCTTCGCCATGGCCGATGGCCATTGGCAACATACCTGCAACCATGGCAATACTGGTCATAATAATGGGGCGTAAACGTAAAGCTGCTGCCTCGCGTGCCGATTGTAATGCATTACCATTATGTTTTCTTAACTGCTCTGCATTGGTGATCAACAGTACCGCATTCGCGATAGATACCCCCACCGACATGATGATACCCATATACGATTGAAGGTTTAAGGTTGATCCGGTAAGGGTTAACAACAGCAACGAACCCAAAATTACCGCTGGTACCGTGGTTAAAATAACCAATGGTACTTTAAACGATTGGAAATTGGCCGATAACATTAAGAAAATCACCACAATGGCCACAAATAGGCCTGATTGTAAGCTATCCAGTGTATCGTTTAATACCCTGCTCAATCCAATTGGGCTCACGTTTAACCCCCTCGGCAGTTCGCCAAGGTTTTTAATGGCTTTATCAACATCTTTTGATGCCGTTCCCAAATCGGTATGGTAAAGGTTTGCCGTTACCGATAAGAAAGGCATGGCACCGATATTGTCGTTTTCTCCGGCGGTGGTATCAGGAGTAATTTTTGCCACATCGCTCAGTACCGGGCGGGCAGCGTTTTTCAATAAAGGTATCTCACCGATATCATCTTTGCTGCTCATCTGGTTAATTGGCACCTGTACCTGTACGTTATAAGGTAAAGCTGCTTTTTCATCGAGCCAGATATTTTTATCCGTATAACGCGATGATGAAGTAGAAGCAATCAATGACCTCGAAATATCGGCCATATCTACACCGATCTGTGCCGCACGTGTTCTGTCGATATCGATATTTAACGATGGATATTTGATCGGCTGCGCAATCTGAACATCACGCATATAAGGGATCTGTTTCAGCTCGGCCAATATTTTATTGGCATATTTCTCGTTCAGTTTTTTGTTTTTGCCTGCAATACGTACTTCAACAGGAGTAGGAGAGCCCTGGCTCAGTACTTTATCGGTTAATTCGATAGGTTCGAAAGAAAGTTTAACATCCGGCAAAAGTTTTTTGATCTTATCCCTGAACTGATCTTTAAAATCGTCCATGTCTTCTTCAAAGTCCTTTAAACTTACCTGGAAAACGGCTTCGTGCGGACCTGCCATATATTGGTAAATCGGGTTTACCGAGAATTGCGAAGGGTGTTGACCTACATACACGGAAGAAATACCCACATGCTCCGCACCAACCATTTTTTTAAGTTCGGCCAGTACCACATTGGCTTTCTCTTCGGTACGCTCTAAACGGGTTCCATCGGGTGCACGCAAACGCAACTGGAACTGGCTCGAATTTACACGTGGTAAAACATCTCTACCGATATTCGCCAATAATAATGCAGCCAGCCCGATAATTACAACCAGATAAATTAAAACAACCGATTTTCGGTAAGGCAATATCCTGTCGAGAAAACGCATAAAACGGTTTCTGAATTTATCGAAAAAGCCGATTTTGCCATCACCACTAAAGTCTTCGCGCTCAACCAGTACCCTTTTTTGGTTCAGGGTATCTTTTTCTGTTTCGATTTCAATGCCTGTTGCTTTAAAATCAGCCTCATCCTGGGTAATGCCAGGGTGGTGTGCAGCTCCTTTTTTAGGATGTGCAATCATCAGCCAGTTGGCCATAATCGGTACAAAAGTTTGCGATAACAGGAACGAAACCACCATTGAAAAACCGATTGCAAGTGCAAGTGGTAAGAACAATGCGCCCGGAATGCCCGACATGGTAAAGGCCGGCGCAAATACGGCAAGGATACAGAAAAGGATCAGCAATTTAGGAAAAGCGATTTCCTTACAGGCATCCCATATGGCGAGTGCCTTGGGTTTACCCATATCAAAGTGCTGGTGGATATTTTCTATCGTTACCGTCGATTCATCTACCAGGATACCAATTGCTAAAGCCAAGCCGCTCAAAGTCATGATGTTGATCGTTTGTCCGAATAGCTTTAAGAACAGTACTCCCGAAATGATTGAAGTTGGGATGGTCAGGATTACGATCAAGGCTGCGCGTTTATCGCCTAAGAAAAGCAATACCATTAAACCGGTTAAAATGGCACCTATTGCACCTTCACTGATCAAACTTTTTACGGAGTTGATTACATATACCGATTGGTCGAACTCGTAAGAGAGTTTAACATCTTCTGGCAGTGTACTCTGGATATTGGGTAGATTTTTCTTTAAATTTTTAACCACATCCCAGGTAGAAGCATCGCCTGATTTGGCAATACTCAAATATACCGAGCGTTTGCCGTTTACCAGGGCGTAACCCTGAACCAAATCGGCACCATCTTTAACCGTGGCCACATCGCGGAGCTGAAGATTTTGTACACTGCCTTTAAATAAAGGGATGTTTTCAAAGTCTTTTACTTTTTTTATAGTATAATTGGTAGGAGTAAGGTAGTTTTTATCGCCTATCCTCACGTTTCCTGAAGGGGCTGTTTGGTTGTTTAACCTGATGGCTTCCACCACCTGATCGACTGTTAAATTGTGCGAACGGAGTAAGGATGGGTTAACATTGATCTCTATCGTACGCGGACTACCACCAAATGGGGCAGGAGAAAGTAAGCCTGGAATGGCTGAGAAACTCGGGCGAACGTAAGTATTTGCTAAATCCTGCAGTTCGTTATTGGTACGGATAGGACTGCTTAATACCAACTGACCAACAGGCAAGGATGAAGCATCAAAGCGGATTACAAAAGGAGGTTGCGAACCTGGCGGGAAAATGGCCTGCGCCCTGGTAGAGAGCGCACTAAGCTCGGCAGCGGCCTGCGCCATATTAGTACCTTCGTAATAGGTTAATTTCATCAACATTAAACCCTGTGTGTTTTTGGTTTCGATACTTTTGATACCGTTTGCAAAAAGCAGGATGTTAACGTATTGCTTACCGAAATAAGCCTCCATTTGATCTGGTGTGTAACCACCAAAAGGGTGGGCAATATAAATAACCGGAAGGTTCATCTGTGGCAGGATATCAACCTTGATCTGGTTGATGGCCCCAATACCGAAAAAGAACAATCCTGCTACTAAAACTAAGATGGATATGGGTTTGCGGAGTGCGAAACGTATTAAATTCATTTATATAACCAGATTAAAATTCATTGATAAATATGTCGTAGTTGCCCAAAGCTGCCGATTTTAACAGCAAAGCCTGCCAAACATTGGTAAAAGCAATATCCCTGTCGGTTTCTGCACGGTTTAATGTAAAAAGTGCCTGGGTAAGATCTACCAGCGTAGTTAAGCCGTTTTTATATAGCGTATTTTTCTGCAGATAGGCATCAGATGCTGCTTTAACCTGTATAGGTGCTTCCTTATAGTTGGCCAAAGCATTGTTCAGCTTGGTTTCGGCAAGGGCCAATTGCGCCCTTAACTGCTGATCAACCAGGTTGTACTCTTCTTTTAAACCCTGACTAATGTATTGTTGTGCACGTACTTGCGGACGGTTTTTAAGCAGGGTTGATAAATTCCAGGTCATTCCTATGCCAATCAAATAGTTTCCGCGTGTAGGGTTAACACCATCGCCGTAACTGGTAGAATAAGCGCTCTGATCGAGGGCGTAACCCGGACCAAAACCAGATCCCCTGCCCTGCATTACGCCGAAGAATGTGAAGGTTGGGTAATAAAGTTTTTTGAAGTAGTTAACCTGCTGATCGCTTACATCTACCCGGTTTTGATAAAATTTTAAAAGAGGATGTGAACTTTTAACGGCTGTATCTGCGAGTAGATTGCCTGGAATACGTGTAATGGATGCCGTATCCAGGTTGTAAGATGTAGCGGTTA
>NZ_DJDT01000130.1 GCF_002432345.1 Pedobacter sp. UBA5917 | reverse complement strand
TCGGCGGCGGTGAGCCGAGGCAAGGCTGTGTTATAAGGCAAAAAATGATTGATTATAAATGTCAACAATTTCCTGCGTATCTAACATCCAGTTGAAACCTATATCAATAAATAACCACTTTTCGCTATCATTGTAGGAGTATTCTTTCCTGCAAATCCGATCCATGAACGATAACGATACCAAACGGCTTTCGCGCCTCACCGCAATTTTAACCCAATTGCAAACCAAACGTTTGTTAACGGCACCTGAGCTTGCACTCAAATTCTCGGTAAGTGTAAGGACAATTTATCGCGATATTAAAGCTTTGGAACAGGCAGGTGTGCCGGTTTTTACCGAAGACGGAAAGGGTTACCGGATAATGGAAGGCTATAAAATTCCCCCTGTTATGTTTACCGAAAGCCAGGCAAATGCTTTAATCCTTGCCGAACAGTTGGTGCTGAAAAATAAGGATGCTTCTTTTATCAAGGATTATTTAGAGGCTATCGATAAAATTAAGGCAGTATTGGGCAATAAAGTAAAGGATAAAGTAAACCTACTGGCCGAACGTACCCGTTTTACCCAAAATTTTAATAACGAAAGGAATAGCAATAACCTTTCCGACCTTCAGTTTGCCCTTACCAATTTTTATGTTACCCGTATAGATTATACCAATGAGGGCGGTCAAACCAGTTCGCGGTTAATCGAGCCTTTTGCCCTTTTAAGTACCCAGGAAAACTGGTTGCTGGTAGCCTGGTGCCGTTTAAGGAACGAATTCAGGTATTTTCGCCTCGATCGAATTAAAAAACTCGAAATGCTCACAGAAAAATTTAATCCCCATAAAATGACGCTGCAGGAATTTTTCGACAAATATCATTAAGTTCATTTATACCCCTGACATAGGGTTGTCATTTGGCCGTATTAGTTTTGCTGTATAAACATAAAATTAATGAACATGAACAACCTGTTTAACCCATCCGATACCGATGCCATTTTGGCCCGCATTGAAAAACTTGCACCAACCGCCCAAAAACAATGGGGTAAAATGAATGTAAACCAGATGCTCGCACACTGTAATGCATCGCTCGAAACCGCTATGGGTTTGCATAATCCCGAAAGATTGGGTTTTGTGGGCCGCTTTTTTGGAAAATTGATGAAACCGAAGTTTTTTAGCGAAGTACCTTTTCCTAAAAATAGTGCAACCGATAAAAGTTATATCATCCAAGGTAATCCCGATTTTGAAACCGAAAAAGCAAAAGTGATCAGGCAGATTAAAGCTTTTTCATCCGGTGGGCCTGCCAAATGTACCAAACATCCACAGGCATTTTTTGGCGAACTTACGCCCGCAGAATGGGCATTAATGCAGTGGAAACATTTTGATCATCATTTAAGGCAGTTTGGCCATTAAGCAACATTGAAAATGGAAAAAGAGATCGAAACTTTTTGTCCGGCAAGCCAGAAAGATTGGAGGCAGTGGTTAAGCGAAAACCATAGCGTTAAACAATCCGTATGGCTTGTTTACCATAAAAAAATATCAAATGTGCCCTCAATTTCCTGGAGCCAGGCTGTTGATGAAGCGCTTTGTTTTGGTTGGATAGATAGTACTGCCAGGCCAATTGATGACCATACTTTTATGCAGTTTTTCTGCAGGCGAAAACCCAAAAGCGTATGGTCGAAAATTAACAAGGTAAAGGTAGCGGTATTGATTAAAGAAGGGTTAATGACCAAAGCAGGTTTTGATAGCATAGCAATAGCAAAGCAAAACGGCTCGTGGACGATTTTAGATGCTGCAGAAGAACTAAATATACCTAAAGATTTAGCTGCTGCCTTTAAAACACAACGCGGATCGAAAGCTTTTTTCTTAGGTTTAAGTAAATCGGTGAGGAAAAGTATACTGCAATGGCTTGTTATGGCCAAAAAACCGGAGACCAGGCAAAAAAGAATCGAAGAAATTGCTTTGCTGGCAGGTATAAAGCAAAAGCCAAAACAGTTTTGATAAATACTTTTGTGGGCTTGGTATATTTATAATGATCTCAGTTATTTGGATTTAAAAATTCTTTATATCTTTAGGTAAAATCATTCAGCCCTCAAATATCTAATGAAACGTATCTCTTTCTCTCCAAAACGCTTTTTAGGCGTAATCTTTATTACATCGGCAATTGTAGCCTGTAAAAAAAATAGCAGTAACGAAGAAACTACCGTAGGCTCGGGTAAGATTTCTTACTTTGCCAAAGCCAATGTCATGAGCAACAGCGTAAAGAAAACCGCTGTGGTTGATAGCGTTTCGAAAACAGTCGAAGTAAACTGGTCGTACGCAACACTGTGGGTAGAAAAAATCTCGCTCGCCGCGCAGGGTAACAGACTGCTCGATACCACCATCATGGTAGAAAAAAACCTCAATATATTTAATGCCAATGCGCTGGCAGGCGTAGTTAAGCTGCCGATGGGTGCCTATAAAGATGTAAAAGTAAAACTGTTTTGCCGCAAGTCGCCACGGTCGGAGTTTGCTTTCGATTTCAAAGGTACTTTTATAAACAGTTTAGGTGGTACAGATAGCGTAAAGGTTGGTAGTTCTTACCCTTTCGAAGCGAACCTTACAGTTACAAATCTGGTTGTTGATCCTTCTGATAGTTATAAAGCCACTTTTAGCTTTAACCTCAACAATGTATTAACCGGAATCTCTGCCCGCTCGCTTGAGCTTGGCGCGAGAAGTTATACTGGCCAAAACAATAAGAAACTTTACATCATTTGGAAAGGTGGCTCTGCCGACGAACCTTTTTACGATCAGGTGATCCAGAACTGGCAAACCGTGGCCAGCGTGGTCATTACCAAAGAGTAACATCTTAGATTTTCTGATTCGCAAATATTAACGGTTTTTCGAACCGTTCATTTTCATATGCTCATTAATTTCATATGTGATACTTATTTATAATACTAAAAAATAAGTAAATTAATGTATTTATTGTTATACTTAGTGTAAATGCTTTATTATTTATGATAAAGTTTGTATCTATGTGTAATAAATTATCCTTTTCATCAATTTTTAACGTTCGTCTCCAAATGCAAACACGATTTGCTATCTCCGATTCTTAACTGATATTTATCTTTATGTATGTAAATATCTATTTTACAGTGATTTGATTTTATTTTCTTGCTTGCTGATATTCAATAAATTATCAATCATATTCAATCATCGTCCATGATAATAACAAGCTGATTTCTTGCTTACCCATGTTTTGTTATAAACAAAATAAGAATATTTATATATAATATAGTTTACATTTTAATAACCTTAAACCAAACAATTGTGAAAAATTTACTATCAATCATCATCCCTGTGCTCGAAGGCATGGAAGAATCGCCATTGAAGCACCAGTTATTAACTTATTTCCCGAAACAGGCAGAACATTTTACTACAATCGAAGAGAGTTTTGTTAAGCTTACCGCCATTCCGCATGATAGGGATCACCTTAAACCTTTTTTTCATAGCTGGAGCCAAACCAATAATAGTGCGGTTACTGTTGCCGGCTTAAGCAACCGAATGACGATGTTGATCCATAAAAATGCACCTGTGCCTGATGAAGCCCAGCTTTTCCGGTCGGTAGCAAGCCTGAACAGGATTGTTGACGAAGATCTGGCTGTAGTTGGAAAAGTATTGCACTCCGATCTGTTTTATACCATGGCTACAAATACCTGCGGCGACGATGGGTGGTTGTTAAGACAGTACCTTGATCCAAGTGCCCGTGCTTTTAAATATTGGAAAGATCAAAATTCGTTGCGTAATAAAGATTTGTTAATTGGACTTTTAACCACGCTTGTACACGAAATTTATACACACGGTGAAGTAGAATTCATATTACCTAAGTTTACACGTTGGCTGGAAGATGATTTTGGTTTTGATAAAGACACTTTGAAACATACATTGGCATGGATAACCGTACATTGTGGCCCAACCGAGAAAAACCACTTCTTTTATGCCGTTAATGCCATTAACCATTATGTAAAAGCCATGGATGTAAACCTGGCCGATTACGATCTGGCCGAAATTGTAGCCGATTATTTAAGTAAAAAAGCCGCGGTAATGGAAACCATCAGTGCCAGTTTAGAGCCGGTAATGTCAGAAGAAATTGCTTAAACGATGACCGGCGAACTTGTAGAAGGACACACGGTATGTAGCAAGGATATACTGAACAATCTGCTGATGAAACACCTGGGCGAAATACCCTGTAACGGTGCCGATTCCTTTTCGCCCATCCCCGTTGCGGTAACCCGTAAAGAAATAGCGCGGATGGATAAATTATGCCAGATATTGAATAAGGCCTTAACCGGTGTTGTGAATGCCTATTTTGAAGATGAAAGGATACGCGCCATTTATAACTTTGATGAAGAGCTTAATGATATTTTAAGGATGGCGCAGGCGCAGCCTTACCAGATCGGGATGTACCGGCCTGATTTTTTACAGGCTGAGGATGGTAGCATTAAAATCTGCGAAATAGGCGCAAGGTATCCTATTAATGGATGGATGATCAGTTATTACCTTAACGTGATTACCGAAGATAGCAGCTTGCCCCGGTTAGCAGCAGTTCCCGATCAGCAGGGTTTTATCGACACTATTTTTGGACGCTTTAATCCAAACGAACCTATTGTACTCGTACACGAAAAGGAAAAAGGTACAGAAGTATTTTACCTGCTGGATGAATTTAGTAAACAGGGCCTGGATTATATTTCTGCCAGCCCGGCGCAGCTAAGTTGCCAAAATGGGGAAGTTATGTTGCATGGTAAGCCTGTTGGCCAGTTTATATTGGAAATGGACCGTGAGGAACTGCGCAATTTTGATACGGAGGTATTGAAACTAATCATTACCAAGGGCAACTACTTTAACGATGTGCGTACGCTTATACTGGTTCATGATAAACGTATACTTGCAGCGCTGTACAATGATGGGATTATGAAAAATTATATCCCGGAGGAAGAATATCTTTTTTTACGTTCATTTTTGATCCCCACTTATGCCCTACATACTCCCGAAAAGCGGGAAGAAGTAAGTAATTCGGCATTAAACTGGGTGTTAAAACGTAACAGTGGTGGCCGCGGTATCGATATGTATGTAAAAAGTGATTGCGAAACCGCTTTTTGGACTGATGTAATTGCCAAACAATGGCCAGCATATATGGTGCAGCAATACGTGCCCCAACGCTGGTTTAAATACGGTAGTGGTTCCGAAAAAACATTGATCAATTTGGTTGGGATGTTGTTGTGTTATAATAACCGTTCATTCGGGCCGGGTTTGTTCCGGGGTTCTGCAGAAAGTGTGGTTAATGTTCATCAGGGCAGGGGAATAATTTTTCCCGCAATGTTATCCGAATCCTAAACATGACGCATGCCATCATTATCCCGCTGTTTAATAAGGAGGGTTATATTGCACAAACGCTTAATTCACTCATCCGGCAAACTAAACTGCCGGATGAGCTGATTATTGTAGATGATGTAAGTACAGATAACAGCCTTTCTATTGCACGTAATTTTTTGAGGAACAATGCAAGTGCTTTCGGTAACTGTAAAATACAGGTGATAGCGCTCAGGGAGAATAAAGGTCCCGGGAATGCCCGTAATGTAGGTTTTGCCGTTAGCAATAGCGAATTGGTCAGTTTTTTGGATGCAGATGACGAATTTCATCCCAAATTGCTCCAAACCGCTGCTGATGCATTCAGCAGGTACCAGCTCGATTTTATGGTACTCAATATCGCTTTTATGCCCGGTAATGAAATCTATCCCGATCCCGCGCAGTTAAAGAAATATATCGAACCGGTTGATACCGATTTATACCTGATTAAAAATCCCTTAAAAGCGGTTAGTTCACCATATTTTATCATGGGCGTTGGCAGTAATGTCATCACAAAAAGCAAATGGATTGCTGCTAACCGATATACTTCTGAAGTACAGCTTAATGAAGGGGTCGATTTCTGGTACCGTGTGTTAAAAGGCATCCTGAACGAGGTGCCCGGTAAAATCGCATTGCAGACCGGCGCTTATCTTTACGTTAACGAGGTGCCGGGTAGTTTATCAAGAAAAAAATATACACATTTTAAACAGATCGGGCTGCCGCCGGTAATTTCGCGGTATATCAACAGTAAAGATGAGCACGATCGACTATTGATGGGCATGATAGGCGAACGCTGGTACAAATATGCTTTACAAAATTTACCATCCAATAGCCAGAAAATACGGTTTTTATGGCATTACCGCAGCTTTATCCCAAAGTATTTTGGTTATCTGCTTCTTAAAAGATGAATTTTAGATCATGATCAATTCCCTTCTTAATCACTATTATAAAATTGTAAAGCAATCGGATCTTTTCAGGTCCTATTATTTTGGCTACGAAGATTACCGGGATGCACCCTTAATGGGCAAGAAAGAGTTGATTAATGCGTTAAACCAAAATTTTGATCTTCATAAGCAAACACAGGGTGTTTATTTGGTGCGTTCGGGCGGATCTACCCAAAAACCATTGGTTTTTCCTGTTGATATTGCCGAAAATCTGGAGCAGCGTGCGGTGCTTGCTGCGGCATTAAAACAGGCTGGGGTATTTATACCAACTACCATTGCGCTCAACATGTTCGGTTACATGGATATGTACCGTACTGCAGCCATTATGGACGATCTGCTGGAAAGATGCAGTGCAACCACGTTGGTAGCGAGCGCCGGTTTACCTTATGAAGATACCTATGGAATGGCCCAAAATTTTAAGCCTGATTTATTACTGGGTACACCGTCTAAATTATTTCTTTTTGCACAATACCTCAAAAAACATCAGCTTGGTTTATCCATCAGGAATCTTCTGTTCGGGGGTGAATTTTTGCCTGCATCATATATCAGATCCTTTGAAGAGGCTTTTGGAACTCGGCAGATTTATTCGCTCTATGGTTCGGCCGAAACAGGGATATGGGCCTGGTGCGATTATAGCCGCTCGCCATCGTTGTTCAGGGTGATAGATGGTTTGGTAGTTGAAGTAAATGAGCCCGACGCCGATGGCTATGGTACCTTGCTGGTAAGTAATCTGTTCCGTAAACGTTTCCCCGTTTTTAGGTACAATACCGGCGATATCGGTAAATGGATCGAAATTGATGGCCAACTTTATCTCGAATTGAAGGGAAGGGAGCAGAAATCGTTTATGTTTAACGAGTGCAATTATGAGCTGGATGATTTTAACACGGTTTTTGCCGAGGTAGAAAGGTTTCAGATACAGGTTATGCCCCATGAAGGACATACCGTAATAAAATTTATCCTGATAACAGATTTGGCGGATAGTGAAAAAGAGGCTTATATAACACTAAAGCTTCAGCAGTTGTATGAAATATTTGGCTATAAAGTGAAAAATCTGGAGGTTTTGGCCGGTGCTGATGCAAATCTTTATACGGATGCAACTACCGGTAAAACACCTATAATTATTGATCATCGGATTTAGTATAAGGTGCCATGATCACTGTTTTTTGTTGAGTGATAAATGGACTGAAAAATAAAAAAACAGAGGATAAAAAGGTTACAGACCTTGGCATAAAGCCGTTTTTTGTTGATGTTACCGCTTATCGGATAACAAAGGCTTAGCTGCTGTTTTTTGAACTGAGATTAAGGATCGTTACATTTGAGAAGCTGCACACATGGTGAACCTTGCTTATGAAACCAATTATCTTATCTTTTTTAATCCTGTTTTCGATGTCGTTAAAAGCCCAAAATTGCAATTGCTTAACCAACTTTGACTTCATGGTAAATAGCGTTAAATTAAATTATGCAGGTTATGCAGATAAGGTTAAGGAGCATAATTACAATGAATTTTCCTTATTTACCTCCAAACTCCGTAAAAAAGCAGCTAAAGCCACAGATATTAAATCGTGTTATATTGTACTCAGAACTTGGACAGAGTGGTTTAAAGACCACCACCTGCGGGTGCAGCTGGATTGGCGTTTCCGTGAAAAATACCCTGATGCCGCCAAACAGCTAAGCCAATATTTTGCGGGAGGGAAACCTGCCCCTTTACCGGCAAATTATCCCGGTGATACCTCATCCCTAAAATTACTCGGTCCCGATGCTGTTTTACTCAGGCTGCCTTCTTTTGAGTGGAGCGAGAAAACAGTTATCGATAGCCTGATCAAGGCGAATATCAAACAGTTGGAGTCGGCAGAATATTGGGTTATCGATATCCGTGGTAATGTTGGCGGTACCGATTACGCTTTCAATTCAATACTTCCCTATATTTACACAAATCCTATAATGGGCAAGCCCGATGAATATTTATCGTCAAGGGGAAATATCGATATTTTGAAAGAAGGTTTGCAGTCTGATGAGCTAAATTCCGAAGCCAAATCATTCATCAGAAAACTTATCGTTTTAATGGAAGAGAAACCAGGTGGTTTTGTTAACCCATCGGGGGTTGAATCGGTTGAAATGAAATTCGATAAAACCTGCGTTTATCCCAAAAAAGTTGGGATACTGATCGATAGAAAAAGTGCCAGCTCGGCCGAAACATTTTTATTGATGGCCAGGCAAAGTACCAAAGTTTCGGTATATGGTGAAAATAGTGCAGGGATGCTTGATTATGGAAATACACAGTTTTTCGATATCCCCTGCAAAGATCTGAATCTGGTGATACCCATTAGCCGCTCCATGAGGCTCCCGGAGCATCCTATAGATAACATCGGAATAAGCCCGGATAAAAAAATAGACCGCAATGATCCTGATCCGGTAGCTTCGGTTCTTAAGGCCATCCGGCAGAAATAATTTTTGATTTAAAGGCTTATGCGCCTATTAAAATGGAGGCTTTCACCGTAAATTTTCCATCTCGGTTATCAGAGGAGAGCAGGTCTTTTTGTCCATAAGTTGATTCCATCCGTTCGGAAAGATTTTTAAGGCCGGTGCCTAAACTGAAACTGCTGGTATGCTCCAGCACCGCGTTACTTGTTTCTATTTTAAGAAATTCGCCGTCTATATAAATGTGCAGTTTACCGGGATCTTCGGCATTGGTAAGGTTACCATGTTTATACATGTTTTCTACCAGGGTAACCAACAGGAGCGGAAGTATCATCACATCTTTAACCTGCTGATCGTAAAGTATCGTTAAGTTGAAGTTCCCTCCATGCAGCATTTTAAATATATGGGAAAGTGTTTTAATCTGTTCGATTTCATCCTCCAGTTTAATCAGATTGGTTGTAGGGGTAGAATCGGCGGCATACCTCATCACATCGCATAAAGAAATCAGCATATCGCCTGCCAATTCATCTACTTTACGTATCCTTCTGTGCACAAAACTCAAAACGTTAAAGAAAAGGTGCGGATTTACCTGTGCCCTTAAATAGGCATTCTGTATGGAAATAAGATTGGCTTCAGCCGTTCTGCGTGCAATGATATCCTCCAGGTTTTTGATCTGCAGCAGATCCGACTTTTTGCGTTCGTTTATAAACATTCTCAAAAACGCATAACCCGATGATACCATGATAAAGAAAAGCGAGCGGTAGGTAGCGCCCAGCAAAAATTTATAATCTATTCCCAGAAAATTTCCTTCTGCATGCTGGTTATAATCGGTAAAAAAGTTGTTCAGTAATGCAAGTGCAATGGTGTAAAGGAATATTTCTACAACAATGAGTAAAGGATATTTTAAATATTCTATGCTACCGCCTTTAACCCGGATACGGGAAATGAGTTTGGCATTGATGTAAAATAATGCAATGTTGAGCGAGTAATGCACCACGTAATTGATCAAAGGACCAAAAACCCCGGCGAAAAGTCCGGTAACCACCGACTCATAAATAATGTAAAGGCTCCATGCGAGGAAATGGTATTTATACTTCGCAAAAAAATTGATGACTTTGTCTTTCATCCCTAAAATCTCCTTATTAATACCAAATCCAACCCTGTATATCCTAAACTTTTTAAATGTTGAAAATAAGCGAGTAGTTTCATTAAAAAAATAAGCCCCATGAAAACAACAAAACTTACCAAAAAAACTGTATTTGTTTATCGTAAAAACGAACAAACCAAACTTGCCGAAACCAACCCTACATTTACCACCATTACAGTAACCGTTACCGGATATCCACCTTACTAATATCTACCTGTTTATCATAAGGGCCCATCAATTATTTTTTTTGTATGGGCCTTAATGATTTTTTATTCAGCAAATCCATCAACAGGGGGCGGTAATTCTCGCCAATGGTAAATTTGCTCCCATCACTCATGGTGAGGTTATTTGCATCTATCGTTTCAATATGTGGCACCGAGATCAAAAAACTCCGGTGGAGCTGAACAATATGGCTGTAATCAGCAAGCAATTGTTTGGCATCTTTTAAACTCAGGTGTGTAACAACGGTTTTGTTCCCTAAGTAAATCCTTACATAATTAAGCATACTCTCAACGGCAACAATTTCTGCAATCCTGATTTTTACAAGCTTGAGGTTGTCTTCCTTATTTTTAACAAAAATATAATCCTCCTGGGGGTCGTTGTTATCCCTATCAGCCAAAACGCCCGTTTTCCTTACTACCTTTTCTACTGTGGCCAGAAATTTGGTGAAATTAAAAGGTTTAAGTAAAAAACCATCCGCATCTGTTGCGAAAGCATCAATGGCATACCGGGCATGCGAAGTGGTAAATATGAGTGTTTTGGTAAGTGGCCTTATTATTTTTGACAGATCAATGCCGCTTAATTCAGGCATATCCACATCCATAAAAACCATGTCGATAGATGGATCAGATCTAAGAAAAGAGGGGACTTCGATAGGGTTGGAAAACGACTTTTTTAATTCCAGATAGGGGACCCTTTTAATATATTCTGTAATCTCCTCAATTGCATCTGGATCATCATCTACAACCAAACAGTTAATCTTCATTCAATTAAAATTTACGTTATCTAGATATTTACTTGTTAAACAGGCTTCAAATCAACTATGCCCATGAATAAATCTTATCGATTTATCCATAATTATCAAAAAAAAGCAGATACATAAAGGAGATTTGTTTTGTCTGTCCTTATTTACACTAAGGTTTATCAATTATAGTCATTTTATATCTTTTTTTTAAATATAGTTTCCTAAAATTTTCGATCAGAATTTAATACTGGAAAAAATACAACCTGTAGAAGTGGTTATATGGCGGTATGCCCGGGCACCATTTAAAAACGGAACGCCAAAATCCTTTCATCCCTGATTTTGCCCTTTATATCCTAAAACCATCCCTATTGGTAAAAACCATGCCCCGAAGATTGATGTAAGGCCTAATTTCAAATCAACAAATGGCTGTAACCCCCTTTTCGGTTTCCTGTTTCGAGCGAGTTGCCTGAAGGATTGTACAGCCAGATGCCATTTTAAGATAACGAAAGATTAGCAACTTGAATACTGATCTTAATGGAAAACAATTTAAAACAAAAAAGATGAAAAAAATCAATCTAGGAAAAAAATTATCCTTAAACAAAGAAACTATTTCGAAACTAAACGAACGTCAGATGCAGTTTATCCACGGTGGCCAGGCTGCCGATTCGAATATTGCATGTACAGTGAGCTACAACTCATGTGCTGGTGGCTGTAACGGCTCAACCAAAGAAGCAACTTTAGAAGCAGCTGCATTTGGTTCATGCTGCGAAGATTCGTGCAAAAAAACCAATTAACCTAAACAGATCATTAAAACTAAAACAATGAAAAAGATAAATTTTTCTAAAAAGCTGTCCCTGAATAAAGAGACCATTGCAAAATTAAACGATAAACAAATGGAGTTTATTCAGGGCGGTCAGGCTGCCGATTCGAATATTGCCTGTACCGTAAGTTACAACTCATGCGCCGGAGGATGTAATGGTTCAACAGTAAAAGCAGAATTAGAAGCAGAGGCTTTTGGCTCATGCTGCAAAGGTTCTTGTTAATTAAATAGATCAATTCAAGTTGCAAATCTTTTTAAACAAAACAATCATGAAAAAAATCTTCAACCAAAAGCTTAAACTCAATAAAGAGGTTATCATAAAACTCAACAGCGAGTCGCTGGCCACTATTATGGGCGGCCAAAACAACATCATCAGCTATTTCTCCTGCTTAGGCGGATGTAACGGATCCGAAGTTTATAATGTAGAGGAAGAAGCAGCATTTAAATCATGCTGCAAGGGCAGCTGTAACGGTTAAATTTTCTAAACTACAAATCGACCTAAAATGTACACTAAAACAGAACAACTGGCAGTAAATATCGGGAACACGGATTTGGCCATCCTCGAATCAATAGTGGAGCACCTGGAGCACTTTAACGGCGGATTAACCGGCATTGATATAAAAAGGGGACGCTTAGGCCTTTCGCTCTTTTATCTCCTGTACGGTGATTATACCCAGGATGAACAATATTACCTAAAGGCGGTAGAACTTATTACCGAATCTGTTGGTGCATTGGGTAACGGATACCAGAGTTTCAACATTAACCTCGAATTATCTGAAATGGGCCGGTACCTCGAATTTATAAAAAAAGAATATGGTATCGACTTCGAAGAACAGGAGCTGTTCAGGTTTATCGATGAAATACAATCGGCAGACCTTGAAAAAACAATAGCAAAAGGCGATTGCGACCCTTACACAGGTTGTTTGGTTAGCGGATACTATTTCCTTGCGAGATGCAAAACAGATCCATCGCTGAAAACAAAAGTAGAGGATGTTATCCACGCAGTTTCCCGTTCGGCAGAAAAAGACCTTTCAGGGAACCTCTACTGGGTTTCGCAGCTCCATAAAAAACACGAAATTTTTCTGGGTTTATCACACGGTAACTCATCAATTATACTTTTTCTAAACCAGGCTTATTTACAGGGAATACTTCCTGAACTCTGTTTGTCCATCATGAAAGGAGCCGCAGGATATATTCTTGCAAATGCTTACAATGAGCAGGATAAAGATCAGCTCAAAAGCATGTACCCTACTATAGTGGGCGAAAATGAATCTTCGCCATTATGCTGGTGTTATGGCGATATGGGTATTGCACTGGCCCTTCATAAAGTTGCAGCCCTATCGGAACCGGGCGCAGATAAGGCCTTATTAATTAACGAAGTAGGGGGAATCCTTGAATTTGGTGCCAAAAGAAAAAATTACCGGGAAACCAGGATCGGCGACGCCGGAATATGTTATGGCGCTTCCGGAACTTTCCTGATGTTCAATTACTTTTCGCAGTTTGAATCATTTGAACAGTATAGTGTTATTGCAGAAGAATGGTATGCACAAATACCCGGATTTGCGGTCCATCCCGAATATCCCTGCGGATTTAAGGGAATGTTCAATCAGCAGTACGCCAATACCAACCATTCTTTTAACGAAGGCATAATAGGCATTGGCTGTACCATATTATCAAAACTGAACAACAATTACTCGGCACTAAACGAGTTCCTAAATATTTCCTGATCAAAATCATTGGTATTTTATGATAACAGATATGCACTTTGACATCATCGAGGGTCAACTAGCCGAAATTGAAAAAAACTTCTTCCAGGAGGATACACCGCACGATTATTTCCTGAACGGAAAAACAGGACTGGCCCTGTATTATTTCTACCGTGCAAGGATCTCGGAAGACGAGCAGATGTACGGAAAGGCCAATACACTGATTAATGAGGTGCTCGATCAGCTTGGAACGCCCGGACGTTTTTACGGAGGATCGTTTACACTGGGAATCTCCGGACTTACTTCTGCATTATTAATTATGAAGGAAGAAGAATTTATAGATTTTTCCGATCAGGATTTAGCTGGGCTCGACCATTTTGTTTTCTCGTGGGCAAAGGAGGAACTGGATATCATGAATACAGATTATCTCCACGGAGCGGCCGGAGCCCTGCATTATTTTATAGAAAGGGCAGGGTTGGGAAATCAGGGTTGTTCAGATATGGCGGCCGAACTGATCGATATTTTTTACAGCCTCGCTTTAAAAGATGACCAGGGGATCCGTTTTCTCAATAAATTTTATAAAAACAGGTATCCGGAATTTACCAACCTTGGCGTTTCGCATGGTTTGATGGGCGTATTGCTGATCCTGATGAAAGCCTACGAAAAAGGCATCCGTACTGAGCTGTGCCTTGAGATGATTGAAGGTGGAATGAAATACCTTGAACAGGTTTATTTTGATAAACCTTTCCCCCAAAGCGGGCAATCAAGATTTTTCGTGTCGAAAAACGAAGAAACCAACGAATTACAGTATACCGATAGGCTGGCATGGTGTTACGGCGACCTTAATGTTGCATTGATATTCTCTAAAGCAGGAAAACTGCTGAACAATGAAAAATTTTCAGGTATAGGTCTCGAAATCGGCTTGGAAACCATGCAGCGAACAACTGCAGAGCAAACCGAAATCAGAACGCCTTTTTTCTGCCATGGTACCAGTGGCACTGCAATGGTTTACCATTCGTTATATGCGGTTACCGGCGAAAACAGGTTTTTAGAAAGCTACGGGTATTGGAAAAACGAAACCTATAACATGCTTGATATCGATCAGCTAAAGATGATGAGCTCGGGTGTACTATCATTTCTGGATGGACCAATAGGGCTCGCATTTTTCTTGCTTACTGAGCAATACGGACAAAAATTAAAATGGGAAAAATACTTTTTATTATAAAGATATGAAAATTGGTCTATTAGAATTCGGCGCAGGTCCACCAGAAGTTAAGTGGATGCTGGAAAATGTGGTTGATTATGCCTGCAAGGCAGATGAGCTTGGATTTTCGAGAATATGGCTTGGTGAACATTACTTTCTGAACCACTTTTGGTACAATCCGGAAATATTAATACCTGTACTTGCCGGAATGACCGACAGAATTAAGATTGGAGTAGCCGGGATATTATTAGGAATACACTCGCCGTACCGTGTTGCATTAACATTTAAAATGCTGGCAACACTTTTTCCCGGAAGGATTGATTTAGGTATTGCCAATGGCACGCCATCACAGAAAGTGGTTAAATTGATGCTACAGAAAAGCGATGAAGAGTGCCTGAACTTCCGCGATGATTTTGGACAGAAGTTTTCAGACCTTGTCCGTTATCTGAGGGAAGAAGAAAAACTTTGGGAAGAGCAGGTATTAATCCCTCCGCATGGAGGCGGTATCCCGGATATCTGGTCGCTGGGCTTATCTTATAACAGCTTAGGGAAAACGCTTCCACTTGGCGTAAATTTTTCGAGGTCAATTTTCCATTTGGGCTCAGACCGCAATTACAACAGGGAAAAATTACACGAATTTCAGGAAGAATTCTTTGCCCTCCACGGAAGGATGCCAGAGGTGAATGTAACCTTTGCAGGCATCTGTGCCAAAACAAGCCAGTATGCCCAAAAATTACTGAACAAAATGGGGAAAGAAGAAGAGTCGAATTTGAGTACGCTCATAGTTGGCTGCCCCAATAAATTCCATGATACATTGATGGCGATGCAGGAAGATTATGGTGTAGATGAGTTTATTATGCTCAACCTGATTTACAATGCGAAAGACAAAATAAACAGTATAGAGTTAATCAGTGAAAAATGTTTTGAAGGTGTTTATGCTTAAGGAAAATAATAGTTACGAATTTATCGGGGATCTCGTATTGAGAACGCCTTACCTGCCGAATAACATCGACATATTCAGTAAAGAATACGCTTCGGATGATAAGGTAATGGAGGCTATTTACCTCGCCTCGCCAACACTGTGCGAGCAACTTGTGCAGGGCAATAAAAAGGAAAGTGAAAAACTCTGGGTCTCCTTGTACAAATACATATCGCGTATGAGCTCCAGGTGCACACCTTTTGGTTTGTTTGCGGGGATCAGCACCATAAAATGGGGCGGGGATACAGCGATCGAGGTAAGCGAAAATATCAGGCGCAAAACACGCCTGGATATGGCTTACCTGTGCAAACTGGCCGAAGATATTTCTAAAAATCCTACGGTTAGGCATTCGGTAAAATATTTTGCCAACAACACCCTGTACCAGGCCGGCGAAAATTTTAGGTATATAGAATTGCAATACAGCAATGCTTCGCGCCAGTACCAGATTTCATCGGCCCAGAGAACAGATTATCTGGAAGAAATACTGGCCATGGCAGGGCCGGGTGTTAAGCTCGAAACATTGGCCGGTTTACTAACCAGCGATGATATTAGCCTGGAAGAAGCTTACGAGTATCTTTTTGAGCTGATTGATAACAGGTTATTGATATGGGAACTTGAACCAAAAGTGACCAATGAGAACGACTATGGCCGTACCATTTACCATTTTCTTTCTGAAAACGCCGATCTTTTCAATGATGAAAGATTGAAAACCATCCACATTACTTTGGGCGATGTGTTATCCAAACTCGACCTGCTGGATCAGCAATCATCAAATAAAATAGAAAGTTATAAAGAAGTGTACCACCGCCTGACCGAACTCGAACTTCCTATCCAGGAAGGTAACCTTTTTCAGGTTGATTACACCAAAGAAACCAGCGGGGGCATATTAGATTCGGCAATACAGCTTGAGCTGCTGGAGGCCCTGGATGTACTGAGGTTCCTAAATTATAGATTGAAGGAAAACCTGCTCAATATGTTTAAGGAAAAATTTTATGCAAAATACGAGGATAGGGAGATTCCATTACAAACCGTATTGGATACGGATATCGGTCTGGTTTATGGAAGTGATTCGCATAGCGATACCTCACCGTTAATAGATGATATTGCAGTGTCTGGTTCGGGTTCGGGACCCAAAAAAATAAACTGGTATGATGAGAATTCATTTCTTTTAAAAGCCCTGGGTAGCTGCATAGCCCGAAATGGTTCCGAAATCAGGCTCGAAGAGGAGGATTTTGAAGGTCAGCTCAACATGATAAGCCCGGATGAAATGCCCGATTCGTTAGCGGCTATATTTAGGACCATAGATAGCCCTGGCAGTCGGATTCAGCTCGAATATTTCAGTGGTTCGAGTGCGGTAAATGTGCTGGGCCGCTTCGCCTATCTCGATGAGAAAACAGATCAGATTATCCGTAAAATAATAAGCAGGGAAAAAGAATTGTTAAAACCGGGCGAAGTGATGGCCGAAATTATCCATTTTCCTGAAGACCGGATCGGTAATATTATTCTCCGGCCATCATTTCTTGATCATGAAATACCATATCTTACACATGCAGGAGTAGCTTCTGAAAAAACAATCAGGATAGAAGACCTTGTGCTTAGCATGCGGGGCGGAAAATTTGTGCTAAGATCGGTAAAGGATGGGCGGATTGTTAAACCCAGGCTATCAAATGCACATAATTTTTCCAATAAGTCGTTGCCGGTTTACAGATTTCTATGCGACCTTCAGGCTCAGGACAGGGTTGGTGGAATTAGCTTCGAATGGGCAAATTTCTTTACTTCCCAATTTGATTTTTTACCAAGGGTATCCCATAAATCGGTAATCTTATCGCCGGCGATGTGGATGTTAAGAAGTAATGATCTGGCCCCGCTTAAGCAGAACGGAGGAAACCATGAAGCTTTAAGCCGGTTGTGCAGTAGCAGGAAACTGCCCGAAAGATTTATCATCTCCGAAGGGGATAACGAATTACTGATCGATTTTTCGCAGCGCATCTGTATTGCTACCTTTTTCGATTATATCAAACGCAGGGATAATGTTGTTATTAAAGAATGTTTCTTAGGCGGCTCCAATACTTTGGTAACCGATAATAATGGCCATCCTTTTAACAGTCAGTTTATTGCACCCATTGTTAAAAAGGCATCTATAGTACAGGAAACGGATGAAATACCTGAAATAGGCCACAACCTGGTCATGAATGATTATCAGCCGGGCGATGCGTGGTTATACTATAAAATTTATTGCGGAAGCCAATCGGCCGATAAGATACTGACCGAAAACCTTCCACAGCTTAACCAAAGGCTTTATTCGAGGGGGCTTATCGAAAAGACTTTTTTCATCCGCTTCAGCGATCCCGAATGGCACCTCCGGATCCGTTTCCGGCTTAAGGATGCAAGTGTGGTGGGCGATGTTATTATGGCCGTTAAAGAAGCGTTTGAGGAGAAAATACGTTCTGGCGTAATTTCTAAAATCCAGATCGATACCTATAAACCTGAGTTTAAGCGTTACGGTTCAAATACCATCGAATGGTCGGAAAGCCTTTTCGATGCTGATAGCCGATTGGTAACATCCATACTGAATACCCTCGATGATTATCACGATCCCGAAGAGCTAAGGTGGCTGATTGCGATGAGTGCTGTTGATGCGCTTCTTGATGATTTTGGATACGGCCTGGACGATAAAATACGGATAATGGGCAATATCAGCCAATCGTTTAACCGGGAATTTGGTTTTAATAAAGCACTTAAAGTACAAATGGACAGCAAGTACAGAAAACACCGGAACCAGATTGCCGGCGTTATGGAAACCAGGCCCGAACACATGCTGAACCTTCATGAAATTGTTCAATCGCGGTCAGAAAAAATAAGGCCTATAGCCGAACATATTCTTCAGCTCGAAAGTGAGGGCAATCTTATGGTTGCGAAGGATGATCTGCTGGCGAGCTACATACACATGCACATTAACCGGTTGATGAAAAGCAGGCAGCGCTTAAACGAATTGCTTCTTTACTACTTTTTAGATAAATATTATACCTCAATTAATGCAATGCAGAGGAAATCGTTAAAGATAGCTTAATTATGGAACAGACGCATGTTTTTTACTTTGTGCTCGCTAATAATTCAATGAATTATGGGATCGGGAGTTATCTGAACCACCTGGTTTCGGGACTGCGGCATCATCGCGATATCGCGGTTACCATTGTTCATTGCCTTGACGAAGAGCATGATCGGTTTCTTATCGAAGAGCAGAACGGGATCCGTAATATCTATATCCCAAAACCTGCTTCCAGGTATATCAATATTTTCAATAGCCAGCATCAGACTGAAAAAATTAAATATGCCAAACGGGTACGCACATTACTGGAACCAATTTTCGAAGAGCTGGGCACAGTGGTAGCCCACTTTAATCAATCAATTCTATCCTTTTTGGCCGAGGAGCTTGAAAGGAGCTTTAACCTTAAAATAGTTTTTACCGTTCATTTTTTAAGCTGGCAGTTTTTATACGAGAAAAGTCTCGATGAGTATAGTTCGGCATGGCAGGAGGTTTACGGCGACAAGGCATTCCAGGTTTCCATAGATCCCAATGAAAAGATTTTTTGCCGTATCTCGGATCAGATTATCTGTTTAACAGAAGCGGCCAAAAACTTTGTTTGTGCGGCATACCAATGCGATCCGGATAAAGTAAAACTGATCAAGAATGGTATAACATTAACGTTACCGAAAAATGAAATGGATAAAATGCAGTTGAAAAAACAACTGGGCTTTAACGAAAACGACTTTGTGCTTGTATTTGTGGGAAGAATAGCAAAATCTAAAGGTATTAAGCATATTATTTCTGCGGTTAACCATCTTGTTAGCCACCATGCAAAACACAATATAAAACTATTGGTGGCCGGCTCAGGCAATTTTGACGATCTGTTGCCCATTTCCGGAAGTATCTGGAACAACGTAATATTTACCGGGGCACTGCACGAAGATCAACTCCATAACGCCTATTTACTTGCCGATGCCGGTATAACCATGTCTTTTTTTGAGCAGTGCAGTTATACGGCTTTAGAGATGCTCCGGTACGATCTTCCCATCATTTATGCCAATAACGATGGGCTTGCTGAAATGCTGGATGGTAATCCGGCCGCATTTAAGGTTGATCTGGACTTTAACATTAAAAACGGATACCATATTGATGTTGATAGCATCTGTAACCACATTTTAAACTTAATGGATAAGCGCGAAAAAGGCATACGGTTTACCCAGTCGGGCATAAAGGAAAGGTTCGCAATTGATTTGTGGATCAGGGATATGTTAGCGATTTATACCGGTTTATCTAAACAAATTGAAAGGGAATTTGAGTATGTACAATGAACAGCTATTGGAAGAAATAACGGTAACCGAGGGTATTAATTTCAGCCAGGTTAAACAGGTCCGTAAGCTATTACTCGAGCAGATGGTAATTAACGGTGGTTTTCAGGAAAATGTAGGCTTAATAAACGGGCGCCTTGGTCTTTCGCTGGCCATGTTTACGCTCGGCGGGCAGCCTGGGATGAGTTACCTTTCCGGTTTTGCGAACGATCTGCTCGAGGAGGCCTTTATGGATATAGATGGTTCAGTTTCGCCAGGTTACGATAACGGGGCTGTAGGTATCGCTGCATATTTCCACCTCATCGAAAAATATGGCTTTGCTTCCGTATCAAGGGCAGAGGTATTGGAAGAGGTAGATCTTTACATTCATAAGTACATTGCACATTCGGGTTTGCACCGGGCAGATTTAAATGAGGGTTCCCTTGGCCTGATATACTATTTAATGCTCAAGCTTTCGGATGAGGAACTTCATAATAGCCTCGATAATTCATTTTTAACCCGCGAGATGCTGATTGCTTGCATTGATGAAGTTGCCGATCATTTCGGAAATGTGCTGGCTAAGTTCGATGTTAAAACCATATCGCTGCGTATCCATGCCTATAACCTGCTTCGCCGGCTAAAAAACGATATATATCCCCAACCCGTGGCCTCAATAATTAAAATGCTTGAAGAAGAAGACCTGGAGCAGAAATATAGGGAAGCCTTAGCGGGCAGTAGCAACGAAGCGGGTATTCAGCTCATTTACCTTTGTTCGGTATACTGTAGCGCTACCGGAAAAACGATCCCGGGTTTGGAGTTAGATTACCAGAGGTATACCCTGCTAAGTGCCACGCAATATCATCAGGCACCATCTTTACAGGGGCTGAATATGCTGCTGGATATGATTATCAATGGACTGGAAAACGGAATTTACAACGCCGATTCAGATATTTCTCCAACCCAGATTATTAACCGGGCAATATATAACCTAAACGATCCCATCATAACAGGCTCGGTGGATTATAGCCTGCACAACGGACTTGGAAAACTACTGTTCATGGTGCAAAGCTTGCTTAAACCCCAGGCATACCAGATTTATAAAGAAGTGATATACCTACAGATATGAGCATAAACAAGCGTAACCTTCGTGATTTTACTTTTTTGTTCAGCTTTCGGATCGATAGCCCCGATAGAATGGAAAACCTGTTTGCAACTTTAAGGTTTCTGTCGTTAAATTTTAACAGCACCTTTCTTTTGTTGGAGGCTGGTCCGCAACAGCAGCTAAGTAATGCTGCGGTTAGTGCATTGGGTACAAATTTTTATTATAGTTATTGCGAAGACCACAGGCATTTCTTCTATAGAACTTACTATAATAACCAACTCATACAACAGGTAAATACCCCATACTACCTGCTTTACGATGCCGATATTATTATTCCGGGTGCCCAGCTCGAAAGAGCGGCAGATATGATGAGGCAAAATAAGGCCACAGCAGTTTATCCATACGATGGCAGATTTTACGAAACGGATATTTACCTCCGTAAGCTTTTCATTAATACCGGCAACGAATCATGCCTGGAAAAATATGTTGATTACCACAGGCTCAGTTTCTCAAAATCGTACGGGGGTGTAGTAATGTTGAATAAATCCGGATATGGGGCTTGTGGACAAGAAAATCTGGGGATCCGTGGCTGGGGACCTGACGATATTGAAAGGGTGCGCAGGTTGAGAATCCTGGGACACAAAATCGAAAGGGTTGATGGGCCTCTGTACCACCTCTTCCACCAAAGAAATCAGTTTTCGCTGCCACAGTACAGCAGCGATAATCAAAAAGAGTACCTAAAGGTTTGTGCAATGCATAAGCCGCAGCTTGTTTAATCGTCGCGAATTTAAAATTATTGATATGGATACCGTTAAAAGAGTGTTAATGATCATTACTGTTATGGGTTTATTTATAATCCGGAATATTTATGCTCAGGAGCCGGATAAAAAGGAAGTTGTAAAGTTTAAAGTTATTGATGCCGAAACCCAGGTATTTATAAATGCTGCCACTGTAGAAATGAATGCAGGTAACAGGTTAATTTTTAAAGGCAGTACCGATGCATCAGGCGCTTTCGCCATCTCCGATAAACTTATACCAGCAGATTCGGTTTACCTTAACATTAGTGCCGTTGGTTATTTCCAGAAAAAAATAGGCCTGCTCATTAAATCCCTTCCCCAGCCGGTTATAATCAGGCTCGATAAACAGGTACAAACATTAAAACAGGTTGAGGTGATCAGCAGCCAGAAACTGGTTGAGGATATCCAGGGGGGATATAAGTTTAATACCGATAAAATGATAGGTTCCAATACAGGTAGCAGTTTAGACCTATTGGGCCAGGTTCCGGGTATTGTGGTAGATCCATCGGGTACCGTGATGCTGAGGGGTGCCAGTGCAAAGGTTTTTATCAATGGTAAGCCAACCAACCTCTCAGGGCCTATGCTTCAGAGTTTATTGCGCAGTCAGAATGGGAAGAATATCGAATCTGTGGTGGTATATACCGATCCGCCTTCAAAGTTTGATGCCGCCGGATCAGGCGGTATTATCGATCTGGTGCTGAAAAAAAACAGAGAGAAAGGATTTTCCGGTTTCGCCAGTGCAGGTGCAGCCAACCTGCCGGCCTTCGATCTCAATACCAATCTTACCTACCGGAATAACAAATTCACCATTTATGCCAGTGGGAGCACTTATTATCGGTATGGTGTATCCGAAAACACAAATAACCTTACCTATAAACTGTTAAGTCCCGATTCGAACAGGTTGAACCAAACAGAAGAGGCCAAACAAAAAATGTATGGTTATTATGCCAATATCGGAACCGATTTTCAGATCGACTCGAACCAGACAATAGGTTCTAATATCAAGTACATCGATTTTAATGGCAGATTTCCAAAATCACTATTCACCGGCAGGGAATATTACGGAAGAGATCTTACCTACTACACCCAGGATAACAGTAACAGGATGAATAACAATTACCTGCTGGCAGATATCAATTATAAATTAAAATTCCCCAAAAGCAGGGGCGTATTGGATATTGATGCCAATTATGCCAATGCCGCAAACCGAACTTTGGTTGATTTTACGCAGAATTATTATGATACTCAGGATCCACAACAGATCAGGCTTTTGAGGGATCAGGAAAACAATACCGATATCAGGTACAATTTCTATGTGCTTTCTGCAGATTATGAAAAGAAAACCGGGAAAAACAGCAATCTGAGTTTTGGTGGAAAAACAACGTTCGCCTCAAATATTAACGATTACGTAGTAACTGGTGCGCTGAATGGTGCCATTCCGGCCAGGAACAATAACCTTTCTAACATGCTCGATTATCAGGAGAACATTAATAGCCTCTATTTTGTGTTCTCTTCAAAAATCAAGAAATTCTCTTATTCCCTGGGCTTAAGAGCCGAGTATATCGGATACAACATTAATTCGGGCCAGATTAAAAACGATTATATCAGTTTTTTTCCTAACCTGTATGCCAAAATCAGGTTTAAGCACGATCAGCAGTTGAGCCTCAACCTGTCGCGTAGGATTGAAAGACCTTCATATGAAATCCTCAATCCTTTTATAGATAATTCAAACCCTAACGAAATCAGTCAGGGTAACCCTTTTTTAAACCCCAGTTATAGCAATAAAGCACAGCTTAACTATACCAAATATTGGGGCGATTCGCATTCGCTCCTGGTTTCGGGCTATGTAACTTACATCCAGGATATTTTTGGCCAGATTAACAAGGCTTCAACCACCAGCAATATCGTGCTAAATACTTACGAAAACTATCAAAAGGCTTTAAACTATGGGTTTTACATTACCGAAGAAAGTTCTTTCGGGAAGAAGGTATCATTGAGTTTCTATCTCGGACTCCGGAAAAACAGTTATACCAGTAAGGAAACTTTGAACGATGAAAATGTGGAGAATCCTATTATGACCTATGATTCGAACTTACAGCTCAATTATAAAATTACAAAAGATTATAGTGTGCAGCTAAGCGGCGATTACAAATCGGCAAGTAACTACCTCCAGGTAAAAACAAAAGGAAATGGCAGTGTTAATTTCGGGTTTAACGGCAGGTTGAACAAAAGTTTCACTTATAGTTTTACGGTTCAGGATTTATTTAAAACCTCCAGAACTTTTACGGATATCAATAACAGTTCGTTTAGCGGGATATACCAGAATACCTGGAGATCAAGGTACGGTATCATCAGGCTCAACTATAAATTTGGCGGCGGGGTAAAATCCAGGTCGAGGGTTGAGGTTAAAGAGAACGACCGCTATAAATCCAACTAAATATCCGGCATCATCCGGAAGAAAATAACAGGACACAGATTAAGAACTTAACAATTCCAAAATTGGCAAATTTCACACATTACAGACAACCCGATCAGATGGACTGCGGTCCAACTTGTTTAAGGATGATTGCCCGCCATTACGGGAAACGCCTTAGTTTGCAGCGCCTGCGCGAAACATCCGGAATGAG
>NZ_DJDT01000157.1 GCF_002432345.1 Pedobacter sp. UBA5917 | reverse complement strand
CCTGTACACCGGTTGCAAAATCGTTTGTTGGGTTACTTGCCGACCAGCGGTTGGCCACGCCGGCCACCGTATTTCTGCCACCCAGCGGATTTTCGAAAGTATAACGGCTTAAATTATAAATCTGATTACCCTGAACGCCTGAAACAAACATGCTAAAATCGAAGTTTTTATAACTGAGGTTTGTTGAGAAACCAAAAATGTAATCTGGGTTTGCATTTCCGGTGATCCTCTGATCGGCTGCTGTAATTAAACCATCGCCGTTAAGGTCGGCAACTTTGGGGCCGCCTATCCTACCGTCAGATCCCGGAAGAATGGTTTCTCCGGTTTGGTAAATCCCATTATATACATAAGTTTTAAATACGCCCAATGGCTGGCCAACACTTAATACGGCATATGGACTAAGCACAAATTCTTTTACATCGCCTTCTAAACTCAGCAGCTTATTGCGGTTGATAGATAAATTGGCATTTACATCCCACTTCAATTCACCGTCCAATATTTTGGTGTTTACTGCAAATTCGAGTCCTTTGTTTACAATACTTGCAAAATTGCCGGTGATAGAAGAATAACCAGAAGAAAAAGGCAATGCTTTTACGAAAAGGATATCTTTTGTTTTTTTATTGTAGGCATCAATTACAAAGTTCAACCTGCCTTTGAGGAATGAAAAATCAAGTCCGATGTTGGCCTGTGTAGATTTTTCCCATCTTAAATCTGCATTTGGGATACCTGAAGGACTAATACCCACAGTGTAGGTATGCTCAAATTCATAATCACTTCCAGAAGTTAAAGTTGCAAGCGATTTGTAGGGATCAATAGCTGCTGCATTACCCGTAAGGCCATAACTGCCCCTTAGTTTCAGATCGCTGAACAGGCTGCTGTTCTGCATAAAATCTTCTTTGATAATGCGCCATGCACCCGATACTGCCGGAAAAAATCCCCATTTTTTGTTCTGCCCAAATTTCGAGTTACCATCATATCTTGCGGTTACATCGAAGAAATATTTATCGGCAAAGCTATAGTTGATACGCCCCATAAAAGATTCTAAAGCCTCTCTTGTCCTGTTGCTGAAAACAGACCTGTTTACAGCCAGTTGTACCGCTTCATTCCTGGTTACATCGTTCGGGAAGCCATTTGCATTGATTTCGTTGTAGTTGTAAAGGTTGGCCTGTGTGGCATATACTCCGGTAAATTTTAAATTATGCTGGCCGAAAGATTTAATATAGGTTAAAATACTCTCGTGCAGCAAAGCTGTACTATTAGAATTGCCTTTAAAGGCAGCGCCTGAGGTTGCATTTCTTTCTAAAGCGCCAAGAATATAAATCGGTGAGTACCTATCACTTAATGTACTGGCCAAATCGGCATTAAATGCAGCACGGTAAGTTAGTCCTTCTGCAATTTTTGCCTCTGCGTAAACATTGGCCAATGTACGCTTGGTTTGTTGCTGGTTAAAGATTTCGGTCAACCCCAAAGGATTTGTAACTTCACGATACCTACCGTTAAACTGATCGCTTAAAGGAAAAATACTGCCATCTGCCCGATATGGCTTTAAGGTAGGTGGCGCACCCAAAGCAGCACCTACAACCGAAGTAGTAGTGGCAGCTCCATCCAATGATTGTGAAGCTGTAGCTATCCCCTGGTTGATGGTGTAACTGCTTAAAATGGTAGCGCCAAGTTTAAATCTATCATTAATGGTGTTATCTAAAGTTGCCCTTAACGAATATCTTTTAAAGTTCGATTTAATGATGATACCATCCTGATCGAAATAATTTGCAGATACCGAAAATTTCGTTTTATCAGATCCGCCTGCTGCCGAAACCATATAATTCTGAACTTTGGCACTGCGGTAAATCTCATCCTGCCAATTGGTACCTTCGCCTTCATTTTCGGGATTGGCATAAATGGTGGTTTTATAAATCTCATTTTCAAGCTGCGCAAACTGTGTGGCGTTTAAAACCGGAATGGTTTTCGTAATTTTCTGCACCCCAACATAACTTTCGGCCTGTATACTGGTTGCTCCTAATTTACCGCGTTTAGTGGTAATTAAAACCACACCATTAGCGCCCCTGGCGCCATAAATGGCGGTAGCAGATGCATCTTTTAAAATCTCTACCGATTCTACATCCGATGGATTAATGGTTGATAGTGGGCTAGGCGCATTTGCAGTGCTTTCGTTCGAAATCTGTATACCATCAATTACATACAATGGCTCTGAAGATCCGCTGATGGAGTTGGTTCCCCTTACCCTAACGCTAATGTTACCACCAGGTGCGGCATTATTCTGGGTAACCTGCAAGCCAGAAACCCTCGATTGTAAACCCTGGGCAATGTTTACCACCGGGGTTTTAACCAGATCTTCTGCTTTAACCGAAGCAATAGATCCCGTATTGGCAATTTTTTTCTGCGAGCCATAACCTACAATTACTACTTCATCAAGGCGTTTATCTTCATCGGTCATTATCACATCGATGGTATTTTTACCAGCTACATTGATTTCCTGTTTTGCATAACCGATAAAAGAAAAAACAAGTGTAGAAGAACCGGCAGGTGCCTTAATAGTAAAACCACCACCATTGGTTGTTAATGTTACAGTTGAAGTGCCTTTTACAGCAACACTCACGCCTGGCATAGGCTGTCCTTTTGTATCTTTAACGGTTCCGTTGATGGTTACACCGGTTTGTGCGGAAACACTTGCCTGGATTAAAATCAAAATAATACTGATTATATACCACGGTTTTAAGCATTTCTGGAGAAGAGCGGCATTTGCCAATTTCGGATCGAAAACAGTTTCCTTGTTTTTTGGAGAACTGTTCCCCCTAAAAAACAGATCGTAAAATCTTGTCATAATTTATTTGGTTTATTTTGGTTAGCGTCACATTAAAATCTTGGCAGATATTAACCGACAGACAATTATAATGTCAATTTTTAAATACATTATTATAAAAACACGACATAATAAATTGGGAGCGTTCCCATTTTTGGGAATGCTCCCAATCAGGAAAGGGATTAATTAGGGAACAGTTTGCAGTTAACACTTATCAATGAACTATTTTCAAGTCCGATGACCGATGTCCGAAGTTTGGATGTCTAAGACAGTGCCCTTTGAATGTAGTCGAAGGATAAATAGTTAACTAATGAACTATTTAATAGGTCCTATTACCGAGGTCGGAAATTTGGATGTCTAAAACATTATACTTACCAATGAACCAGTGAACCAATTAACCAGTAATCCAAAAATGCCAAGAGCGCAAAACACACAAAACTGATCTTGTGTATTTCGCGCTCTTAACTTTGGTCAGAGGACTAAAGACTCCAGACTGAAGACTAAGGACTAAACCCTACCTTCTTTCGTTAAAAACCTGAAATTCTGCAATTGATGGGGTTTCTTTTGCATGGGCAATGCGGATACGGACTTTACTGGCCCAAACGCGATCGAAGCGGTGTATTTTAATGCGGTCTTCATTTTTGCCTTCGAAAGTTTTTTTCCATTCCACACCATTCCAATATTCGAGTACATAAGTATCAATATTTGCTTTCTGCTCGGCCACAACAATGGTATTAATGGCTTTTTCATTTTTAAAATCGACCTCGTACCATGGATTTTCAACCGCACTGTTCGATTCCCAGGAGGTTCTGTAGCTATCATCATTGGCGAAATCCATAATGTTCATATCGTTGCTCCAACTCGAATTAGTGGCCTGGTTTTTGGCGAGGTTGCTCGAAATTATAGGCAAACCCAATGGTGGTAGCGCTTTGGTTGGTCCTTCATTTTTCCATAACTGGCCCACCTCTTTTAAAGCAGCAATGGCATTGTCATCAATCAAACCATCACGATTAGGGGCCACATTGAGGATAAAATTACAACTGGCTTCGTTTAAAGGCTTAATTAAATCGTTTACAATTTCCTGTGGTTTTCTTACCGGTACGGTCGGGAAATCGGTTTTCCAGAACCATGAAGTATTAATTGGCAGGCAGGCCAAAGTTGGCATCAGTTTACTCTCTTTTGGCATACGCTGTCCGGCACCCATTTCGTAAGTTTTAATATCGGTATAATAAAGTCCTTCGGAGGGATATTTTGCGCCGTTTAAATCCATTACCAAACAATCGGGCTGCAAACTTTTAATCAGGGTATAAATATCCTCAAAAGGTACGTCATCATAAGAAATCCTCGACCATGGGGCATCCCATCCATCGATAATCAGTGCTTCAATTTTGCCGTATTTGGTTAACAGTTCGGTAAGCTGCTGTTTTACCATATCAATATGTTTAGGCGTAATCTGGTTCGGCCTTAATTTATGATGGGTATCCAAAATGGAATAATAAAGCATTACTTTTAAACCATTTGCGCGAAAAGCATCGGTAAACTGTTTCACTACATCTTTGCCGTATGGACTGTTCATTACATTATAATCGGTGCTTTTGGTATCCCAGATGCAAAAACCGCTGTGGTGTTTGGTGGTTAAACATCCATAACTCATATTGGCCGATTTTGCAGCCTTTGCCCACTGATTGGCATCGAGTTTTTTAGGATTGAACAATTTTGGAGAAGCTTCGGGATCGGGCCAGTCGGCATTGGCATAAGTTGGGATATTGTAATGGATAAACATTCCGAAACGGAGATCAACAAACTGCTGTTGCAATGCATTTAACTTTTTGGCGGCATCAGCAGTATTCTGTGCCATGGCTCCTGCTGAAATCAGCAAAATCAATGCTAGTAAAACGTTTTTCTTAATGGATAAAAGCTTCATTTGGTGTTGTTATGGTTTAATAAATAGGTTTTTAGGGAAATTAAGATTTGCTGATCAGGTAAATTATCCCTAACCAGCAATTGCGGTGTAAAGAAAACAGCGGAAATTATTCTTCTTTTATTTTATTCCAGATGTCCTGATAAAGGGCTTCATGCCTTCTAAACTGAAGGTGCACGTAAGGACAGAGTGGTATAACTTTTAACTTATTTTCGTGCACGTAATTTACCATGGCATCAAGCAGGATTTTAGCATAACCCAATCCTTCTTTTAATGGCGATACCTCTGTATGGTACACCGTTAGGTCGTTTCCCTGGATATCGAACACCATTTCGCCAACTTTTCCATCTTCGTCATACAGCTCGAAAGCACTTGGTCCGTTTTCCTGGATATTGATTTTAACTTCTGCCATAGTGGTTAATAATTTTATGGCAATTTAGCAAGAATTAAGGTTTTTGTTCTGAGTTAAGCCGGTAGAATTTTATCGTAACAAAAAAGTGGCTTCGCTAAAAGAGTTGCACTATTTCCTCTATCTGTCATCCTGAACGCAGTGAAGGATCTTTCTTTTACAGTTGGTGATAAAATGCAATTATTTTTAGTGCCCTGATAAGAATTAACGACTTTAGATTTCTCTCTCGGATTTTCAGAAAGAAATCTATTCGTTCAATTCCATTATCGCATCATTTTTTCCCGTCGCTCAGTCTTGCCTCGGCTCACCGCCGCCGAAAGGCTCTCACTTTTTTCAGCTGTGTTTATGTTTTTATCGGTCTTCAAGCTTGCTTCGCAGGTTGGCTTGATCCAAAAGTGACAAAAGATCAAGGCTTGGATCTGATGTTGGATAAATTCGTCAAAACTTTGATGGCGGCAGTATCTAGGCTCTTGTCTTCGCTTTATCCCATCGCACCCGCTTGATCCTGCCTTGGGTTGTGCGATGTTGATAGGATGTGCAAAAGCTTTAACGTTTTCTCCTTCCATCATATCCCATGCCGGATAGCGAGGTGCAGATAGCAAAGCGCAAACTGGCTTTCGAATCCTTCTGTTGAGCCATCAGCTCCCACTACACTTAAATAACTGTAAAACAATCAATTAATCCAAAAAAATATAAAACTATTAGCATTAGGCATCCTGTTACAGTTAACCCCCTGAGCGTAGTTGAAGGGTAAACAATTAACCAGTTAACCAATGTACAAATGACCAATAAACAGTTTTCAGTTGGCAATTTGCAGTTAACAATTTATCAATACTACAATTAAACAATACACAAATGACCAATGAACAGTTTTCAGTTGGCAATTTGCAGTTAACCGATTTAAACAATTAACCAGTTAACCAATCCACAAATGAACCAAATCACCTGATATCCTTATTGATCTGATCGAGCAGATACCCTTTCAGATCCGAATCGTTTTCCCAGTACATTACCCCACCCATCTGGTTTTTCTTTACGTACTTACATTTTTCCATTACCGATTTTTCATCATCGAAAGTCATAAACTCTTTCGTTTCGTTATTAAAAATATAAGATGCCTTTGCCGATTTATCTACAAAATGTTTAAATCCTTTTTTGTTGATCAAACTATCGCGGATAAAGGTATAACCCTTGCCATAACCCTGCGCTAGTACACTGTCTGCAATTCCGTTCTGCGCTGCATCCTTTAATTTAATCATCCTGCCATAAAATGCGATCCCCATTACCAGTTTATTGGCCGGCACACCAGCTTTAACAAAAGCCTTAAAAACGGCATCACCACTGTTGCCTTTATACTTGTCTGATTCGTAAAGGTTGGTATGGTGTACGGCTACGCCATTGCCGGGATAAAAATCGTAGGTCATCAGGTTAACAAAATCGAGAAAACTTTGAACTTTATCCATTTCGGTATGGCTGATGTAATTATTAAAACCACCCACGGCAATGGTCAACAGTTTTTTAGCTCCGGTTTCGCTTTCTAGTTTATTCAGTTCATCACGTAATGCTGCCATCATCAGGGTAAAATTCTTTTTGTCTTCAGGACGGTACACATTTCCCTGCTCGCCCGGGATGCCAGGGTATTCCCAATCTACATCTACCCCATCGAGTTTATATGTACGGGCAATATCGACCGCACTTTTTGCAAAAGCAACCCTTGCAGTATCGGTAAGCGCTGCATCAGAGAAATTCTCGCTCCAGGCCCATCCACCAATGGAAATCAAGATCTTTAACTTCGGGTTTTGTGCTTTTAAGGCAACCAGATTCCTCAGGTTTACGGTATCGGTAGCCGGCCTGTTGATGAAAGCCCGGTTATTTTTTACATTGATAAATGCGTAATTGATGTGCGTAAGCTTTTTGGCTGCAATAAGCGAAACATCAACCAATCCGCGATAACCGCCAACATAACCGATAATTACCTTTTCTGTTTCATTTTTTGATGTGGCCATGATCAATAATGCCATGATCAATAAAGGAAGAACGGCCAAAAACTTTAAATTTTTTTTCATTTTATAGATTTTATTAGGCTGTTTAACGTTTTTTACCTGTGCCCAACCATAAAAGTACGTTGATTAATAATTTATCCTGATCGGGATTACCAAATGATGAGGAAAGCGATTTATTGGTATTATCGTATTTATGCTCGTAATCCATATCGTTATGCCCCATGTTTACATAAAGCATTTTGAACTTTTTGTTGCTCCATACTACAGGATAAAAGCCGCTGCGCCATATTTCGTGCTGTTTCGGACCAGTGCCGAGCGGAAAACTGGTAGAATCGATGGATAAAAGGATGTCGATATCGGGGTTGTTACGCAGGTCATTTTTCCATCGGTACCATTCGTTAGGCTGCGCCTTAAAGGTTTGCGGCAGATTTGCGGTAACAGGATGTTTTGCTTCTTTTTTTAAAATAGCACTGGTTGGTCTCCAGGTATTACTCCCGTATTCGCCCGAACCCAGAAATGTATTATGGTACCAATCCCAGTTTTGCGGAACAGCCGAGTTATTTAAGCCGAAAGCAGCAAAATGGAAACCCATCCAGCCCCCACCTTTTTCCATGTATTTCTGGAAAGCTTCGCGCTGTTCTTTCTTTTCGGGCCTGGTATCCAAAAAGAGTACCACCTGATAATCAGCAAGGAATTTTTCGTTCAGGTTTTCCCAGTTCGAGGTAGAATCGTATTCGAAATTGTATTCTTTAGCCATTTTCGGAAACCATACATTGGCCTCGTGTACAAAACTGATATGAGCCAGATCGCTCTTGGCAGTGTAAAAGGCAATTACCTTAAATTTCTTTTTAGCTGTGGCCAACAGACTATTCGAATAAAGGAGACTTGCAAAAAAGCAAAGGAAAAGTAAATATATTTTTTTCATAACCATAATTTGGGATAACATGATCCTGGAAAGCAGATACTATAAATATTATCTGATAAATGGATCAGAGCCAATATCGCTTTTTTTGATACACGAGCGTCTAAATTTGGGCTAAAGTATGCCACTACAAATACACTTCATTATGATTTTAACAGCTTTCATCTATAAAATCTATAAGCACACTTTAATCGTATGACGTAAACATGACAAATCCTTAACCTTAAGGTGATCTTCAACGACTAGTTTTACAAGCAGGAAATGGCGAAAAAAATGATAAAACGACTAATAAAACTCCGCTTTTATTTTATTATGGCATTATCGGTTCTGGTGGCAGCCCTTATCTTTAATTTTTGCTTTTCTAAAACCGAAGGTTTCCTCTTATTTAATCAATATCACCCCAACTGGCTCGATTCTTTTTTCAAATATGCCACCAATCTCGGCGACGGGTTGATCAGTATTTTAGCGGCAATAATTTTACTCTCATTGCGGAAAAAGAAAAAAGCAATGACGGTTACCTTGGCTTATATCTATTCGGGCCTGTTGATACAGCTGGCCAAAAGGATATTCCACATGCCACGACCGAAATTCTTTTTTGAACAGACTTTATTCCAGTACAGCCATTTTGTTGAAGGGGTTAGGATGCACGATCAGAATTCTTTTCCCTCAGGCCATACGGCTTCTGCTTTTGCCCTGGCAACGGTTCTGGTACTCGTGTTTAAGAAAAAGAAAATTTCTTTCTTTTGTCTCTTTATGGCCATTTTAATCGGTTACTCCCGAATTTACCTGGCCCAGCATTTTCTGATCGACGTAATTGTTGGAGCCCTTGCCGGCATTGGCTGTGCATTGATCAGTTATCATCAGGTATATGATCTTAAACTTTTCAGATCGGCCAAAGTAAACGAACGATACAAAAAGCTTAAAATCGCCAGTCGGGCAAATGCCATATAAGTGAAAGGTATTCCGGCTAAACTCTGGCTTTTTATTGCAGCGGTAACCCTGCTGAGGGTTTTTATTGCCTCATCAATGGCTTTGGGTAATGATGAGGTATATTATTGGACCTATGCCTTAAATTTAGAATGGAATTATTTTGACCATCCACCCTTTGTGGCATGGTTAATCAGGCTAACAACCGCTAATCTGCATCTCCATACCGAATTATCTGTACGGTTTGGTGCAATCGTTTCATCGGCAATATGTACCCTGATTATTTTTAAAACAGGTAAATTTCTGCATAGTGCCCGTGTTGCATGGTATGCGGTACTGCTGTATAGCGCATCATTTTATTGCAGCATTATTGCAGGTACGTTTATCCTGCCGGATAGTCCACAGATGGTTTTCTGGCTTTGGAGCATTTTTTTACTGCTTAGAATTACCCGATCCATCAGTAATAATCAACCAGCACACAAGCTCTGGTACTGGTTCGGTGCTGCATCAGGCCTTTGTATGATGTGCAAAGTACACGGTATATTTTTATGGTTTGCAGTGCTATTATTGGCTATATTTATCAACAGGAAGTTCTTTTTGCAAAAGGGGCTGTACATTGCTATCATTATTAGCCTGTTTCTGATTTCTCCGGTTATCATCTGGAATATCCAGCATCATTTTATTACCTATACTTACCATAGCGATAGGGTAAGCTTATTCCAGGCGGGGATAAATCCACTGGCTTTTGCGAGGGAAATCAGTGGCGAAATATTCTACAACAATCCCGTTTTATTTTTTCTGGCATGGATATCGGTATTTGGATTGTTCAGGAAAAAACATCAGCTTAAAAGTGAAATCCAAGTATTGTTATTTTGTGCTTTACCCCTTATTGCTACCTTAATCACACTATCCATTTTCAGGGATACCTTGCCGCATTGGTCTGGTCCGGCATATACCTGTTTAATATTTATTTCGGCTTTGCGGCTTGGATCGTTCAGCCCATCAAAAGCAAAAACAATTTTAATCGCCGCTTTATTGTTTTTCGTGCTGATCATTGCAACTGGAATACCCCTGATCAATTTTTATCAGGGAACCTTATCCACTAACAAAGAAGCAGTGCATTTGGGCAAAGGCGACCCAACCCTCGATTTATACGGCTGGCAAGAAACCGGGAAACTGGTTGATTCGGTTTATAAAACAGAAAAGGATAAAACCATCCGTACCATGGTTATTACCAAATGGTTTCCGGCAGCCCATTTAGATTTTTATGTTGGATATAAAACCGGTTTAACTACTTACGGAATAGGAGAAATATTCAATCTTCACCAGTATTACTGGTCGAACCGGCTTAAACTCCAATTAAAAACAGGAGAAAATGCATATTATATCGTACCATCAAATCTTTATGATGAAAACGACCTGAATATGGTTAAAATACAATTTAAAGATTGCGGCAAACCTTTGATTTTACCCATTTTAAGAAATGGCTCCATTTGCAAAAACATCCTGATTTTTAAGCTGGCAGGTTATAAAAGATAAAAATGTGATCATTTTTGCCTTAAAAAAGCAATCTTTCGATTTAAAATTGCGCTTAAATTAAAAATGCGATAAATTAGCTCAGATCAAAGGCTTTTTTGGCCAATAGCGAACCTTTCAATTATATATATGATGTCCCAAAATAGAGTATATCCGCTTAACCTCCTATTTTTTGTTTTTTTATTCAGTTCTTTATCCTCCTTCGCACAAATTGTTTTAAAGGATAAGAAATCGCACGTAGAGACCAAAATATTTTCGCAGACCGATACTGTTGCATTAAAACTGGATATTTATTATCAGGGTGGGATTAGCGAGAAAAAACCCACGATTTTGTTTGTTTTTGGTGGTGGTTTTGTACTGGGCCGCAGAGACAGTAAGTTATACGAACCTTACTTTAACACGTTAATCGAAAATGGTTTCAAGGTGGTTTCGGTTGATTACAGGTTAGGGCTTAAAGGCAAAAAGTTCCCTTCCCCGTTTAACACTTCTAATTTACGATCAGCCATTGATACGGCTACCACAGATGTTTATAAAGCAACAGATTATATCATCAAAAATGCAAAAGCACTGGGTATTGATACGGGCATGATCATCATCTCCGGATCGAGCGCAGGGGCCATTACGGCACTACATGCTGATTATAACAAAAGGAATGCAACTCCATTGGCCGCTAAACTTCCGGCCGGTTTTCAATATAAAGGTGTAATATCTTTTGCAGGGGCTATATTAAGCTATAAGGGCGCTCCGAAATATGCAATAGCACCTGCACCAACCATGCTTTTCCATGGCACTGCCGATAAACTGGTTCCGTACAATAAGGTGAGGTTGTTTAACCGCGGCTTTTTTGGATCGAAATACCTGGCGCACCGTTTTAGAAAAAACAGTTACCCTTATTATTTCCAGTATGTACAGGATATGGGCCACGAAATAGCCGGTTCGCCAATGGCTGAAAATCTCCCCGATATTTTATGGTTTATCGAAAATTATGTGGTTAAACACAAACGTTATTTTATGGATGTAGATTTTAAAGATGCCGACAAAAAACCCACTTTTAATTTATCTGCTGCTAAAAAAGTAATCGGAAATTAGGCAATCAATTGTCCGTTCCGCCGCTTTGTTCGCTCAGGATACGCTCTATTTCGAGCATCATCTGTTCGGCCAAACGTTGCTTGGCCAACGATTTCGACAGGTAGGCATCTGCAAAAGTAGCCTCCAGCTCATCCATAATAAAGGCATATTTGGCCTTAAGTTCTATGAGATCGATCTGAAGCTTCTTCGAAAGGTTTTGCATGTTACAAAGCTAAAAAAAGCAGAACGTTATTTACTGATCTGATCTGTCATTTTTCTCTTTTTTAAAAAATACCATGCAATTGGTAAAACATTAAAACAATCCCGGTCCTACATCGTTTATACCTTAATTCCGGCGTGGTTTCCGGAATTCATTTGTTTGGTTAGTTGAAAAGGGATCGATCTCAAATTGGATCCCTTTTCTTTTTTGGATTAAAATCAGTCGCGAAAACTCACCCTGTCCGTCATCTCGACCGTAGCGGAGAGATCTATCTCGAGATAGATTTCTCTCCCGAATATTCGGGACGTTCCATTCGAAATGACGGTTATATTATAAAGTGTGTCAATAAGTAAGAACAAATAACTACCTCACTTACCCATTATAAGCCGAAGCAAACTGCGCAGCAAAATCTTCTAATTTGATTTTTCCAACCGGAACAATCCCTTTAGCTTCGAAATCTTCCCACAACACTACACTTCTGATGGCAGTACCCATTTCTACATAATTGCTGGCCATTTCTGCCGACAAGCCTGCGCCAACCATGCCTTCGTAAGCTTGTGTATCGTCAAATTCAACCCAAGGTAAACCGGCTTTGCCAATTGCCGTACCCAAGGCTGAGGCTACTTCGCTTAGTTTGCGTTTATCGCTGGCAATATAAAGAATGCTTTTTCCTTCAAAACCCTCTTCTATTTTAGCAGCGGCAACCGCAGCAATATCGCTCGGATGAACCAATACAATTGATTGATCGGCACCATAGTTGGCTCCAACAATACCTGCATGTTTAATCAAATCGATATTTGCGTAAAGGTTGTTGTAAAAATACGATGGACGAAGGCTTAATAGGTCGATATCCGCTAATTGGTTAAAAATCTGCTCTACAGCGTATAAACCTGCAATCGGACCGGTCCCTTTTTCTAAATGGGCACCAATGCTGCTCAATAAAACCACTTTTTTAACACCCGAAGCTTTAACTGCATTGGCATAATGCTGTCCTACATTTTTAATATGTTTTTTCAGATCATCAGCACCGAAATGAGGCGGAACCATCAGGTAAACCAAATCTGCACCGGTAAAAGTTTCGGTAAGAAAACTTTCGTCGGTTACCGAACCAATGGCCGCCTTTGCGCCAAGCTCGCTTATTTCTGCTGTTCTATCAGCATTGCTGCTTATCACGGTTACGTTATTACCTTTTGCAATTAACTGGCTTGCTAACGGTTTGCTGATGTTCCCAAGGGAACCTGTTATTATTATTTTCATGATTGTTATGTTTTTATTTGAAAGCAAAATTATATTTGTACTTACTTTTATACAAGTACTTACCCCAAAGTATGTATCATGACAGCCATTAAAGAAAATTCGACCCTAAACGCAAACAGGAAAAGCAACCAGGCCAGCTGCCCGGTAAGTTTTGTGATGAGCAAAATTGGCGGCCATTGGAAACCGATTATCCTTTATCACCTTTTGAGCGGAACAAAGCGGTATAGCGAATTGAAAAAACTCATTCCGGCCATTACCGAAAAAATGCTCATTCAACACCTTAAACAGATGCAGGAAGATAATCTGGTGATCCGTGAGGCTCAAAATGTAGTTCCACCATATGTAACCTATAGCCTGAGTAAAGAAGGCGAACAGTTAAGAACCGTACTGGATGCAATGGTAGAATGGGCCTTTGCGCAGGACTTTAAAATAGACGAAAATTAAATTTTAAAAGCTTTCTACCTCATTATTAACGGGCTACGTTAAATCCCAAAAATCGACAAAACAATCTATTAAAACTTCCGTTTATAATTGCGAACCCGGGGTGGTTTCCGGGATTCATTTGTTTGGTTAGTTGATTAGGGATCAATCTCATATTGAATCCCTTTTCTTTTTTAAGCTTTTACCTTAAGAAGCGACTTTCGGCCAATTTTTTTTTAATTTCACCGTTCAATTCAAATCATCATGGAAGAAATCAGGTGGGGTATTATTGGTTGTGGCGATGTAACCGAAGTTAAAAGCGGTCCGGCATTTAATAAGGTTGCCAATTCTAAATTAGTGGCCGTAATGCGCCGTGATAGTGCCAAAGCAGCTGATTATGCAAAAAGGCACGGCGTAGCAAAATGGTACAGCGATGCTTCCGAGCTGATCAACGATCCGGAGGTAAACGCCATTTATATTGCCACACCTCCCCTACAGCATGAAGCTTATACCTTAGAAGCTTTGCAGGCTGGTAAACCCGTATATGTAGAAAAGCCTATGACTTTAGATGCGGCCGCAGCACAACGGATGACAGATGCAGCAAATCAACTCCATATAAAACTTTGTGTGGCGCATTACCGCAGGGCGCAGCCCATGTTTCTGAAAGTTAAAGAACTACTTGCCCAGAATACGATCGGGGATATCCGTTTGATCCGTTTAAAGATGCTCCAACCGCCAAACCCTGCGTTGATTGCCAAAACAGAAGATAACTGGAGAATCAACCCTGCCATTTCTGGCGGAGGATTGTTCCATGATTTGGCTCCGCATCAACTCGATTTAATGACCTACTATTTTGGTGCGGTAAAAAACGCCTCGGGCATGGCAACCAAACAACAGGAAAATACTGAAGTGGACGACCTGGTAACGGGTAATATCCTTTTCGAAAATGGAGTGGTTTTCAGTGGTAACTGGTGTTTCTCTGTTTCGCCTCAGGATCAGGCCGATCAATGCGAGATATATGGTTCGAAAGGTAAGATCAGTTTCCCGATGTTCGGCAGTAAGATTAAGCTCACTACCAATCGAACTAAAGAATTCGTATTCGAACCTTTGCAGCATGTACAACAGCCCATGATCGAAAAAGTGGTTAATTATTTTCTGGATAAAGAACCGAACCCCTGCAGTGGCGAAGATGCACTGATTACCATGAAATTAATGGACGATTTTACTAAGAATCAGTAATTGATCAATCTTAGCTGTGATAATGAAAAAGGTTGGTGAGCCACCAACCTAAAAATCAAAAAAAAAGAGTTGTCAACTTCTTTGCCAACAGGCTATTAAAGTTGACAACTCTGAGTTACTTTATATCCGATTTAATATCTTTTTTTGCCATGTCTTTTAATTCAATCTCCGGCTTTTCTACCCCGAACAGGTTACCTTTGATGGTTACTCCAGTACAGGCCTGAAAATTAAATGCTGCTCTTGGATTCCCAGAGGGCATAAAATCTGATTTTTCTATTTTATTGTTTACAAAAGTGAGTCGTTGGGTGCTTTTAGCATACAATAACGGATAATCGTAAACTTTAAAGGTATTGTTCTCGATTTTGATGTTTTTATGCACATAGTAATCTGGCACCAGCTGATGGTTTTGGGGACTGATATTGATTACATAATTATTGGGTGCTGAATTATAGCCACATTCTATAAATTGGTTGTTGCGTATGGTTACGTCTGTTACCGGCCCCGATTCGTACCAACCTTCGGCATCATCTTCGATTAAAATGGCATGCATGCCCGTGCGGTAATACACATTATTCTCGATAAGCACTTTGCGGCGGGTGGTAATTAAGGTTCCCCGCGAAATGGTGGCTTCAAAACGCGAATTTTTAATGGTAACCGAAGGTGTCCAGGTTACATTTTCTAAGGCATCACCTACTTTCAATTCACTTGGAACAGGCTTTTCTAATTCCACAACCATCTCCCTTTCTGAAATTAGTTTGGCTGTTTTGATCTTACCCTGTCCAAAAATCTGTAATGCAGCAGCGTGTAAATAAGCTATCGTATCACCAGGAATAAAAGCCGTAAAACCATAAGTTTGGTGGTGCATAAATTTCAGTTTCAAAGTACTTGGAGATATAATTTCGCTCACTTTTAAATGTGTACCATGTACATTAACCGGATCATCGTGTAAACCTTTAAAGCGGCAATTATTGATGGTAATCTGTCCCTTACAGCCCGAAAAATGCATTCCATCTGCCGACGACGCGATTACACGTCCACTACCAGGCTCAGGTGATACGAAAACGCTATCGTAATCAAGGTTTTCCGAAAACTGCGATACGATGCCCAAACCGTGCATGGAATACATATTGAGATTGTGGAGACTGATATTTTTAGAACGGTTGTTAAATGCACCAACGTAATCGCGGTAACGGTCTCTGATGGTTAACACATCGCCTGGCTGCGCTTTAAGCTTAGAAAAATCGCCGGTAAATTTCACTTTAAGCGGAGCAATTTTTTCGGCTTTACTTTTCGAAAAAACAT
>NZ_DJDT01000083.1 GCF_002432345.1 Pedobacter sp. UBA5917 | reverse complement strand
GGCGTTCTTCGGTAAAACCTATACATTTTCAAAGCAAGCCAGCATATTGCCTAAAAAGATGTGTCCACACGATAAGAATATTCGGGAGAGAGATCTAATCTTGTATGAAAGGACCTGAAACAAGTTCAGGGTGACGACCCGCTAGAAAAATCGTCATTTCGAATGCGTTCGAAATGACGATCTTATTAAAAAAGAGACAAAAGAGAGAATCCTATTTCTTAACCGGCGCAAGCAAACCCGGATATAAAACTCCATCGGTTTTAAGGTTCAGGTTTAACAGTTTTGCAATTAAAGGCGCAATGTCTTCCTGCCCCATTAACGGCAGTACAGTGCCCTGTTTAATCCCTTTACCGAAGACAACAAAACCGGTCTGGATTTCTTTAAAATCGGTTGGCAGATATCCGTGTGTACCTCCGCTTGCAGGGGTAAGCATTTCGCCCGATGCCGCAGCACCAAAACTAAAACCCTGGTTTGCAGCCAATGCTATAAATGCATTCGGATCGCCCTGCGCTTTGGTTAAAGCATCTTTATCCAATACGTGGAAAGTTTTTTTGATGCCATCTGGAAGATCGTTTAAAGCCTGTTTAACTTTTTCTAAAGTAGCTTTATCTTTAGGATCTTTCAAATGCAGGAAAGAAGAACCACCGCTCTGTTGAAAATAAGCCTTCCAGGCCTCCCTATTTGTATCGCTATATAAGCCCAGTTTGGCCAGCATTACATTTGGGTTAACCTGGGTATGGATATCCACAAAACCGTGGTCGCCTGTAATAATGAAAGTGGTATTTTTACTGATACCCGCAGATTCTGCTGCATCTATAATGGTTTTAATTGCTACATCGGCACCAACAAGCGCAGATCGTACCTTATCGCCATCGCGACCCTGCTCATGTTCAAAATGATCAAGCAATGCAATGTGCAATGCTAAAAAAGACGGTTTATATCTTTTTAGGATATAAGCAGCCATCCTCGACTTGTTCTGATCGCTCGTAAAAAAATCAATAGATGCACCAAATTCCCCAAATTTACCAATGGCATTATCCTGAACTTCCTGAAAAAGCTCTTTCGGGTTCGATTCCTGCAGCATTGCTTTAATTTCATCTTTCTTCTCGCCCTTACCCTGTGGCAGGATTACATATTCAGGCAAATTATAATCAATGGGCGCACCAACGGTAACCGGCCAGCTTACGCCTGCTGTGGTTAAACCTGCATCTTTAGCAGCTGTCCAGATGGTGGGTACCTTAATATCTTTGTAATACCAGAACCATTTGCCCGAAATACCCAAAGGCTCAACCGGCGTGTTATAGTAAATACCGTGTTTTGCAGGCAATACACCACTTACAATGGTGGTATGCGAAGGATAGGTTACCGTGGGAAAACTGCCACGCACGCCTTCTGCATAAGATCCCTTGTTCATTGCCTGGCGCACGTTAACCATTCCCCATTGCGGGTCTAAATAAAACTCGGGACGCAAACCGTCTATACTGATCAATACTACATGATTCTCCTGGGCCGATAAATACCCTACCGAAAGCCAAAACAGGGCGATCAGCGAAACTATTTTCTTCATAAAATTATTTTTACGCGAAGGTATTCCGGAAAGATGCCCCTAAAGTTGTGTAAGGGTTAAGAAAATATTAAGGGGAAGTAACTTTAAAGATAGGATGAAAGGAACAAATGCTTTATTTCTTCTTTGTGAAATAATTCTCTCTTCTAGAATCGAGCTGTTTTAATTTATCTTCCTTTTCTGTTTGCAGTTCCCTCACAAAGCTTAGCACCTTATTTGATGGTTTATCGATATGTAATATCTTAATTATCATTGTAATACAAAAGTACAAATAAATAAATGCTTATAGTTTAATAAACACCTGTTTGTTAAATTTTAATAAAAAAACCACCTGAAGCCATTTATTAATTAGTGATTTTTATTGTTTTTAAAAACTTAATAGCTACTTCGTAGTTAGTATCTTTTTATCATAATAGACCCTGAAATAAATTCAGGGTGACGATTTGCGGGAATGATCGTCATCTCGACCGAAACGCAGTGCAGCGGAGAGATCTACCTCGAGACAGATTTGCCTCGCAGAGCCTTCGGGTTCCCAACTCCGTTGCACTTCGCTACCATTGACAGAATTAAATTAATAAAAAAGTCGTCATTGCGAGGCACGAAGCAATCTTAATGCGCACGCGGGATTAGCGATTGTTGTAAGATTGCTTCGTCGGCTGAAAAAGCCTTCTCGCAATGACGAATTTTGGCGCTAACTATTAAACTTCTTTCTCCGCTTAAACCAAAGCAATGCACCTGTAACAGAAAGAAAGCCCGGTAACAGGCCAAGCAGTACATAAAACAATTTAAGTAAAATACCACCAAACGCGCCGATATGTAGCTGGTACATCCATGCATCGAACCGTGCAGCGAAGGGCTGTTTTTCGATAATACTTGTCTTTAATAATTGCCCGGTATCCTGATCGAAAGAAAATCCACTTGCCTTACCGCGATAAAGCAGATTTCCACTGCTGGGCATGTGCCCGCGAACCTGTACCGGAATTCCAGGTGTAGTAGGGATATTCACCGCAATCGGTTCGAAACCTTTAACCAGCTTTCGCGAAGTAGCTACGAGTGAATCAATATCCACTTTTACCAAAGTATTTTGAACCGGCGGGTTTATTTTCCATGTTTCGGGACTAAAATGCTCCCTGTTCATCCAAAAGCCTGAAAAAAACAGCAACGCGGTAAATAACGTTGCCCATACACCAATAATACGATGCAATGAGGAAATGGCCGTTCTTGAGTTTTTAAAATTGAGGCCTGCTTTAAAGCGGAGCGCATCCCAGAAATGTTTGCGGTAAACAATTAAACCGGTGATCAGCGAAAGCAGCATGATTAAGCCAATTACAGCTGAAAAAAGTTTGCCGGGCATTCCCAACTGCAGGCTGTAATGCAACGAATAGAGCCAGCGGAAAAATGAAGGCTGAAGATCGGCATAACTCCCTTCTTTCAATATCTTACCCGAATAAGGATTTACGCAGATGTAATACAGGTAATTTTCGGTGATATGCTGCTGGTTCAGGTAAACCATAAACTCGTAGCTATCGAATGCGTTAACAGGAAAATCGTGCAGTACAATTTTCTTCAGGTTGGGATGAGACCGAACCAGATTTCTGTAAATCGCATCAGCACCCAGCATTTTACCCTGTGGTGTAATGTGATGAAGTTCGGGATTAAAATAACAGTCTAATTCTCTACGGAACATTAACATAGAGCCGGTTATACCATAAAAGAGGAAGAACAGCCCGGCCATCAGGCCAAGCCATCCGTGCAGATTAAATGCCCATTTGGTAAAGCTGTTCTTTCTTTTCATCTCCTTAAAAATTATAACCAACTGTTAACCTGAATTCTCTTGGTGCAAAAGGTACGTAGGCATTTAGCCCGACCGGATTTGAAGACACCGGAGTAACCCACGCACTGCCATAGTTATTGCGATCGAGCAGGTTGTTTACAATGGCGTTCACGGTAATGTGGTTATTTGTCCAGCCGAGACCTCCATCAAGCCTGAAAATTGGTGCAACAGCTAGGTTGTTCTCTACTGAATAGCGACCTGAACGGCCAGACTGAAGCTGATAACCACCCGAAACTGTAAATGAACCCGGTAGCCCTATTGGGAACCTGTAATTTAACCAGGTATTCTGGATGTGTTTAGTAAGGTATGGAGACGGAAGCCCAACCAATGCTGCATTGGCATCTTTCGAAATAATGGCATCGGTATAAGCATAATTGATTACTGCATTTAATCCTTTCACAATCTCCCCTTTCAGGTCGAACTCAATCCCCTTAGCCTGAGTTTGTCCGATCTGCGATTGCAATAAAGTTGAGGGGTCGGTTACGATGATATTATCCCTCGTTAACCTGTAGAAAGATAAAGTTGTATTCCACTTTCCATTGGCCCAGTCTTTTTTCAGCCCGAATTCAAAATTTTCTCCTTTTAAAGGTTTAAAAACTCCTCCTGCTGTACTTAAGCCGCTTTGAGGGGTATAAGTATTATCGTAAACGGCATAAGCGGCAAAATCGCTCAAAATGGAATAACTGATCCCTGCCCTTGGCGTAACAACCCAGTCTTTCACTTCGCTTACGGTTGGAACTGAAACAGCACTTTTTGATCCGGTTAACCGTGCAGCCAAAGTAATCCTCAGTTTATTATCCAGCATGTTCAGCTCATCCTGCGCATAAGCGGCATAATACTCAACCGATTGTTTGTTGGTGGCAATATCTTTCAATGCTCCATCCCTTTTATTCGAATCGAAATTGATTCCATAAACCGGATTGTTGATATCCAGATAATACAAAGTTGGGTTGGCTGTTTTATCGTTGTAGCCTGAATAAGCCAATAGATTTTTACGGTTTGCATCTATTCCGCCCAAAAGTTTATGCGTAATACTTCCGGTTTTCACTTCTCCGTTTACAAAAGCCTGAAAAGCATACACATCGGTATTAAAGCGTTCGTAAGTTACCCTTCTGGGCAATAAATTTGGAGCGGCCTTATTGTAGCTGGAAACAAAAAAGTAGTTCCCATCTAAGCTACTGCCTGCAAAAACACCCTTCGCGGTTAAATGCCAGTTTTTACCTACCTGGTTTTCATAAGTCAGGAAGGCATTATTTTCAGATCCCTTAACAGGCTCTTTATTTGGATCGGAGATGCTAAAATCCCTCGGGAGCGAAGCAAATCCATCAGGTGTAAATACAGTAAGCAGATACTGGAGAAATTGCTGTTTTTGGTAAATGTATTCGGCAGTGATAGACGAATGATCATTAATGTTATATTTCAATACTGGATCGATCACAAATTTATCGTTAAAGGCAAATTTTTGGAAGGATTTGGCCTTTTGCCCCACAACATTTAAGCGGTACTGCCATTTTTTGTTTTGATCAAGATTTCCATCAAAATCGCCGCTCAGTCTAAAAAGATCAAAACTACCTGTAGTAAAACTTACGTTATTATGGAGTATTCCGGTTGGATTTTTGGTTACAATATTAAAAGAACCGGCCGGATCGCCAATGGCATTCATAAAACCTGCCGGCCCCTTAATAAATTCCATGCGATCGATAATCGCGGCATCTTCCGGCATTGGTCCGTAATAAATCATCGAAAGATCTACGCCGTTACGGAGCGTATTTACCCCCGCACCACGCATAAAAATAAATGGCCCATAAAAATCGGCTGTATTATTACGGATTGCACCACTTACGTTCCGCGTTACACTTTCGTTGATATTGATCGCCTGTTGATCCAAAAGTATACTTTTATCAATCTCCTGGATATTCTGAGGCAACTGTAACAAAGGCGTAGTCTGCTTTAAAGTTGCAGACGATTTGCCAATATTATACCGGCGGTAATAACGCGAATTAATATCAACGGTATTCAGGTGTTTAACACTATCGGTTTTTGCGGAATCTGTATTTTTTGTTTTGCCATTCTGTGCCACTACGCCAAAAGGCATAGCCAGTAAGGCAAATAGAATAAATCTGTTTGTCATAATTTTTGGGACGATCGTCCCCGAAAAAGTCTGTTAATGCAGCGTTTTTCTCTTTTCTATATGAAGGCTATCCAGATAACGGTCGGAACAGATAATGACCGCTTTAAACTGTTTATCCAGATCGTTTATCTTTTTCAACTCAGCTTTAAAATAGTCGGAAGCCTCTTCATTACTTTTCCCCGAAACATCAGGTTCAAAATGATTCATCCAGCTTTCCATTTGCTGGTTGGCTTCATCTACTTTTCTAATCGCCTCAGCTAATTTAACCGTATCATTACCGGAAGATTTAACCGATCGATAAATGGAATCGAGCACCGATTTTTGACCATTTGCCAGATCGGCATCGTTCATCACTTTATCATGCCTGGCAACCACTTCCGACCGGATAATTTTATAGTCTTGCTCCTGTTTACAGGAAAACCATAAACATATCACCACCATTGCAAGCAGGGAAGAAAAGATAAATTTCATAAGAATTTACAAACGCTGTTTTATAATATTATTGTTGTTCTGATCCAGGAATCATATTACAAAACTCTTAAAATGATCAGAATTAGCAGAAATAGACATTGATCTATTTCGAATATTAACAGGTTTGCTTTGGTGGCTGAAATATAGAGAAATGACAGCTGATCGGGTTTTCTACCTTAGCAGGTGAATAATGGCGTTCGAAAGGTATAGGACTGAGATGAAATGCAACTGGAGAACTCGGCATGGCTAACTGAAAAGCAGTACGCTGACTTTCGCGTTCCTGTTTCTTCTCTTTTTCTTCTGCCTGTTTCAGCTTTTTCATCAGGTAACACTTTCCGTTACAGTGCATCCAGGGTCTGTTCTTATTTACACAGAACTTTTCGGCCAGCTGCTTCTGGTTAACCTCAAATCCGGCATAAATAAAATATGTAGACATATTTGATCCAACCAGCGAAGCCAACAGCACGAAAACGACAAGCCTTTTATACATTTCGCGCCAAAGATAAACACTATAAAACTTAAATCAGGGCAATGTGAAGGAAAATGTTACTAAATTAACTATTAATCCACCGTTTATCGTAAGGTATTTTAATAGTTTCTTATGGGTACTTTAATGTTTCATTTTGATCACCGCAGAGATTATTCCTATCAGAAACGATAAAAAATAATAAGATAGCGGAACGAGAACACTTCGCAACAACAACCCTTTTTTACTGTAGTTAAAGCCCGAAAAAAACTGGTAATAAAACCAGATGCTGTACATAAATGCCAGAAAAGTTACCGCTCCGAAATACAGGAACAAAAGCATTTTGCTGTTGGTATAAAAAATAGTTGTGATCGAAATAAGCAAACCGATAATCAACTCTACAATTATCCGGTTTGAATTTAAAACCAGGTGTTCGGAAAAATTGAGCCTGGCTTTCCTGAACCAGATAAAACTAAAAAAGGAATAAATGGGAATGGTTATAATCAGTATCAGCTTTGGATGTTCAGAAATAAATTTTTCGATCTCGCTCATCATTGCTTTGCTTCCCTGTGGCATCAGATCAGACATGCTACCGTGTGTGTATGGCGCGATAAGCGTTGATGCGGTTAGGATAAGCAGGATGAGCGTAACAAAACTAAAATACGGGACCCTTTTGCCCTGGATAAACTCGCGAACGCTATGGCCCGGACGTGTAAAAAGTGCTTTAAGGGTAAATAAAATACCTTTATCAACATGCCAGATACCATGAACAAAATCGTGGGCGATGAAATGTTTAATGGAATAGCGGTGCGTAGAAGATTTTTGCCCACAGTGAGGGCAGTAATTCTGTGTTACCGGAGCAGCACAATTTAGGCAATCGGATGACATTGAAATCGTTATTTTGAATTACGGTTTTTAATTTCGGTATTAATCTGGCCAAGGCTGATAAAAGCCGGCAACAAGGCCAACATGCAGGAGATGGGAATAGCTGCCAGAGCTTTAGGTGTTTTAGCTGTAACAACAAGATAAAGTAACACTGCAAATGCGGCAAGCATTACCACGCCAAGCCCAATTAATGCACCCTTTATGGTCTGTTTTTTCTTGTATAATTCTTCAATCGATAATTCGGTAAGTGGAATTACTTTTTTCATATGGTTTTTTGTTTGGTTAATAATCCGGCAAGATGCTCTGGGAACATCATTTACATCAACAAATATACAATATATCACCAATCGGTGATAAAAATATTTAAATTTGATTGTGTAATTTTCCAATGCACTATTTTCATTAAAAATGAAACAGGAAGAAGAGATTAAACCGTTAAGGGACAAGGAAAAGAGCAAGCAGAAATTTTTGGATGCCGTTGAAAAAATATTGCAGACCAAAGGTTTTTCGGGACTGAAAGTTAACGACATTGCGCGTACAGCCGGGCTGGACAAAAAACTGATGTACACTTATTTTGGCAGTCGCGACCAGTTGATTGATGAATATATCCGTTCGCAGGATTTCTGGAGCAATGTAAAAGTAGAACCTACCGGGCCGGTTATTGACGACGGCGGCAAAGCACTTTCGAAAATGATGCTGATCTCCCAGTTCGATTACGTTTTCAAGAATAAGGAGTTTCAAAAAATCCTGTTATGGGGACTGCTTGAAAACAGAAAATCGTTAAAAAAACTGGCCGACGACCGCGAAGAAAACGGCGCCATGTTATTTGAAAGTATCACTGATCCCTATTTTAAGGAAAATGCAAAAAGATACCGTGCCATCATTGCGCTGTTGATATCGGGCATCTACTATCTGGATATCTATGCCACAACCAACGATTGTACCTTCTGCGGCTTAGACCTTAAAACCACAGAAGGCAGATCGGAAATTGAGGAAGCCCTGAGGTTCCTGATTGATAAGACTTACGAATAATTCAATATTAAGCCATAAATGATTCGCCTGTAAGTTTATTCCACTTTCACGCTGAACAGTTTCGAGCGTCCGGTAATAAATAATGTTTTATTGTCTTTTCCTCCGAACTGGGATAGGTTGATATTTGGATATCCCGAACTTAACCTATTATAAGATAGCTTACAAATTAACCTTGTAACACAGCGGAAACAAACTTATCCCAGGCGCACCTGAGAAAAAACGATACCTTCAACTTCAGCCCCTTCTTCCTGATCTGCACCTTACAGTTTAATTTATCATACCTACTGGGTTAAAAATTTGTTAAATAAAAGACAGATAACTCATACATTTAATATTGTAGAATTAGACTGGCATAACCTATAATTTTTATGCTTCCTATACCCCATAAATAATTTATAAAATAAACAGATAAACTGGTAAATAACGTTCTAATTCCCAAAAAATCATTACATTTACCACATCTTCAAAAGCTTATTGTTTTAGGAGATTTGTTTAAAAAGTAGAGGAAATTGAAGCCGGTGTGGAAGCCGGCTTCCTCGTTTTACTTCATTTATTCATAACCGGAATATAACAGTAAATTAATCTCAAGCCCCTAATTTGATGGCTAAACCACGAAAGCTATCGATGATCAAATTACTGGGTTTTACAAATAGGATAAAAAAAGGCGGCATTCTCTTATTATTGCTGGGCCTGATCATCATAGCCGGCTGCAAAAAGGATAAAGATCCGGTTTTTGATCCTGGCACCAACGAATTTATTAATGATTGGGTGCTCGACAGCATGAAGGTATATTATTACTGGAACACTACGCTTCCCAAAAAGCCAGACTATAACCAGGATCCCCTTAGATTTTTTGCTTCGATTAAAAATAATGCCGACCGTTTTTCGCAACTCCTCAATGCAGATGTGCCCGAAAGCTATCCGCGTAGCCTTTATTCCGATTTCGGGGTAGACCTGGTCAACATTACTGCTTCGGGATCAGATCAGACTCTTGTACGGCTTTCGGTGCCTGGCTCCGATGGTTACGTTGCCGGCTTAAGAAGGGGCGATAAAGTAACCGCAATTAATGGTGTTGCCGTTAATTCGTCCAATATCGGATCATTGAGCGAAAGCAGCTTAAAAAGGGGCAGCATTGTGCTACAGGTAGAAGGTGTGGCAGCAGCTTATAATATTAACGGATACCTAAAACCCAATCCGGTATATACTACACAGATTTGGGAAAAAGGGAACAAAAAAATAGGTTATATCTTCCTGAATAATTTCGATACCAAAGCCTTAAACAGGTTAAAAGAAGTGTTTGCCGGTTTTAAGGCACAGCAGGTGAACGAGCTTATTCTCGATATGCGCTACAATACGGGTGGCGAGGTTTCGGTAGCTGCCGCACTGGCAGCAATGATTACCAGGGCAAATGAGGATGCCATTTTTTTGGAGTACCGCGGAAATGCCAATGCAGGCACCCAGAGGCATACTTTTGGAGAAGAGATCACTAAACTCTTCCGCCCGCTCAATTACAGCCAGTATACCAATCTGAGACTGGATATAAACAGGCTTTTTATACTCACGGGGAAACATACCGCCTCGGCAGCAGAGCTTCTGATTAATAACCTCACACCGCACTTCCCCACGGTGCGTATCGGCGAAGCCACATTAGGTAAAGATATGGCCGAATTCGAACTGGCAGACCATCGCACCCCTCCGCAGGTAAAAGGATGGGTATTATGGCCATTGGTATTTAAGGTGTATAATGCGCAGGGACAGGGAAATTACACTGCCGGACTCCCGCCTGATGTTTTATCTGATGAACTTGCAGTATTGCCCCTGAAACAACTGGGCGATCCTGAAGAAACCCTGACCCAACTGGCCATTTCCAGGATTACAGGTGTTGCAAAACTTGGTATCCGTTCATCCCTGGCCAGAGAAAATCAGCGCAAAATGTTCGATTCAAGGGATAAGGATGATCTTTCCGTTATTCCGATCAGGGTAACAAGGTAATATTATACCGCCAACTTCCTGTAATTGTGCAGCATACAAAAGCAGCTTAACACAAACTTAATGTGCTAAACAATTCACCTTAACATCGAAACCTTTTATTTGTTCAGTAAATTAATCTGCTCCTCTATGCTTGGATATGATACTATTCAGAACTTTAAGGAAGGAAACCGCGAAGCCTTTGAAAATATCTATGCCATGTTCCATAAACAGATTTTTACTTATTGCTACCGCTATACCCTTTCGAGGGAAAATGCAGAAGAGCTTACCCACGATATTTTTCTCCACCTTTGGAAAACACGCGATTATGTCGATCCTAAAATCGGCATCAGGGGATATATTTCTACCGTTTCGAAAAACATGGTTTACACCTGGCTAAGAAATACATCAAGGAGTAAAAAAATGAAAGCCGAGCTGGAAGCCTATTTTATGAAAGAACAGGAAGAGCTCCTTCCCGAAAAACGCATCGATGCGGCCCACGATCTTGGAACACTTTGTAATACGCTTAGCTCCCTGCCACCCAAGAGAAAACTCGTTTTTGAAATGATACGCTTTAAGGAAATGACCTATAATGAGGTTGCCGATCAACTTTCAATAAGTCGCGATGCCGTAAAAGACCATATGGTAAAAGCAAACCAGGTGGTTAAGGCCATGAAAGATAACAAAGCTTACCTTGATTATATTTCTATATTTTACTTCCTATTGTTTCCCTGCCTGCTATAACATATAATGACCAAATTTTACTCTAGTTATGACCTGAGTAGATTAATATAACTCAAAAAAACAGTTGCAGAACAGTATAATTGGCACTATCAAACCTAAAACGCAGTGGTTTTGTGCAGATCTCGCGAAAACTTTAAGCTATCGAATGCTTAGTGCACAAAACGAAGTGCCGCTGTTTTTTTGATGTGTGAGGGGCTTGTGTGAAAGCACCTAGAGGATTGACAAAGCGCTTTGGGTACTTTGGCG
>NZ_DJDT01000082.1 GCF_002432345.1 Pedobacter sp. UBA5917 | reverse complement strand
TCTTTAGTCTTTCTCCTTTTACTTTGGTCTTTAAACTTTTGTTACTAGATTTGATCTTACCCTAAACCCTAAACCCTAAATATGGATATAGAATCTTTCAGAGAATATTGTTTAAGCTTGCCAGGTACTACCGAAGGCATGAAATGGGAACATCTGTGTTTTATGATTGAGGAAAAGATCTATGTAATTATCGCTATCGATGAAGGAAATAGTTTCTCTATCAAATGTAATCCCGATGAGTTTGATGAACTGGCTGCCAGAGATGGCATTGCACAGGCTTACCACATGGCCAAAAGGCAGTGGATCCAGATCGAAAATTTAGAGGTCTTAAATGATAAGGAACTGAAAATCAGGGTGGCCGATTCGAGGGCGATGGTTTTAGCTAAACTACCAAAGAAAACACAGGCAAAGTATGTTTAGATTTTATACCAATTTCTTCATTGCCATAATATAGCCAATGTGCATGCCCTCATGAAAAGGTACGAAATTTATGGCGTCCTCTACTGTATTTAATTTCATGCCGTAGCGCTTGTCCCACGGTTCGAACTGTACAAAAATACCACTGGTATAATCTGCAGCCAAACGATCCATACTGCTTAAAAGTATGCTGTAAATCGAGTCGATTTCTTCTTTCCCGATAAACTGTTCAGGTTTTGTTCCGCTTAAAAATGGGCCAAAGTGTTTTGCATCAACAGGTACTGGTAAACCTGACCTTACATAACAAAGATTTTGCTGTGCAGCGGTTAGGTGCGCAATATTCCAGATAATGTTATTGTTAAAACCTTCGGGGATTTTATTTAACTGTTCAGTGCTTAAATCTTTTACGAGTTCTAATATAAAAGCCCTGGTGTTTTTGATCTGTGTAATGGTGGCCAGCATTATTTTACTTCTGTTTTATGGAATTTAGCATATTTAATCCAGCTATTGCCAGGCCATTTGAAGGATTTATTGCTTTAACTTTTTCGTAGTAAATGATGGCGTTTTCTCCTTCTCCTATCTGACTATATGCAAATGCAATATTACAGAGCCCCATTTCTTTATAAGATATTTTTGAATAGCTGAATAAAGTGATAAACCTATTGGTATCAATCCAGGCATTTTGCTCAAAAAAGGCAATACTTTTTTCGAAATAGGGAATAGATTCGAGATATTGATGTTGTTTCAAGATCCGCATTCCATTCCGATGATCCTTTGTTATTGTTTTGCGAAGTATAAATGCCACTATTATATATAAAAGTGAAGCTAATAATATTGGTTCGCTAATCGACAATTTTTCAAAAATCAGCGAAAAAATAAAGATGATCATCATTTGAACAATAAAAGATGGCCAGGAAATTTGGCTATAAACAGGAACCTTACTGCTCATTTTTCGGGGCCTGTTTTTTCACTTCTTCCTCATTTTTGAACTCTTTCGATTTCATGATGTTGAATTTGTACATATCTTCTGTATTAACCAGTTTACGGGTACATTTTTCGATATCGGTACCTTCCTGCCATAAATACGGACGGAAACTATAGGTTTTAGAACCATCTAAATTGCCGATAAACTGGTTCCAGGTACTCCAGCGCAAACCTTTGTAAAATTTGGAAAGATCACTGTCGAAACAGAAAACAAGAAATTCTCCATAACCTGCACCAAGCGGCTGCCAGGTTAAACTGTTTGGTTCAAGATAGTATACATTTTTAATGTCTTTACCCAGGCCGCCATAATTAATGGCAAAAAAGCCACCAACTGCATCATCTGCAATTAAAAGGTAAGGCATATTATCGCCATATTCCTCCAACGTTTTGCCTTTGTTCCATTCGGCAACGTTACGGTTCAGTTTTTCGCTGCCCGAACCCAAAATCCTGATCCAGCCATTATCAACCAAAATACCACCGGTATTGTATATTACTGATCCTAATGTGGCATAAGTGGTGGTTTGTGAATTATAAAGTACTTCTTTAGCTTTTGCCGAATCAACGGGTAAAACTTCAACCTTGTTTTTTGCAGAATCGATCCATTTCTTTACCAAAGGCCAGGCAGGATCGGTTTTGTTGATTAATGCTTCAAGGCTGATCAATTTATTTTCCTGGGCAAAACCAGTTAACGAAAATAAAGTTAAACCGAGGATAGAAAATGTTTTAAGTACACTGTTCATGAAAGGATGCTTATGTTTTTCAAAGATAGAATGATAATTAGGAATTGCCGAAAGGAGTTAAATTAATTTTTGGTAAATATTAAATCTGATTAAATGATTGGTTCGTGGTGACAGGAACCTAGGCGTGGGTTACACGAATCAAGACGAAGAGAAAATAATGAGTCTGGTTTAATGATTGGTTCGTGGCGACACGAACCAAGGCGTTGGAAATGTCAGATGGTAACATCTGACTCCACAAAGAGGGATAAAAACAAAACGTCCCGAAAAAGATCGGGACGCTTGTAATATAGGGATGATATAAAAAATTGATTTTAAACTCGAGGGGAAAGGCCTCAAAACTACCACATTCTAATCCTATCCTCTGGTTTTTTATACAATTTATCACCAGGTTTAACATCAAATGCATTGTACCAGGCATCCATGTTTACAGGTGCACCTATGGTACGGTATGGGCCTGGAGAGTGTGGATCGGTTTTAATTAACTGAGCGGCACTTTCTGGCAAAATATTACCTCTCCAAACCTGTGCCCAGGCTAAGAAGAAACGTTGATCTGGTGTAAAACCATCAATTTTCTCATTGCTCTGACCTTGTTTAGTCATTTTGAAAGCGGTATAAGCTGCATTTAAGCCACCTAAATCGCCAATGTTTTCACCCATGGTTAATTTACCTATTACATGTACTGTATCTAATACCGTATAAGCATCAAATTGCTCACCCAAAGCTTTGGTTTTAGCATCAAATTTAGCTTTGTCTTCTGCTGTCCACCAGTTTTTTAAGTTACCGGCCGCATCGTACTGGCTTCCGCTATCATCAAATCCATGGCTCATTTCATGACCGATTACCGCACCGATACCACCATAATTAACGGCATCATCAGCATTTGGATCGAAGAAAGGGAACTGTAAAATCCCGGCAGGGAAAACAATTTCGTTTAAAGTAGGACTGTAGTAAGCGTTAACTGTTGGAGGTGTCATTCCAAAACGTTTACGGTCAACAGGTTTACCCAATTGATCAACCATTTCGTTGTAACCCCAAACACTCGCGTTGCGTAAGTTTTGGAAATAAGTGCCTTTGTTGATTGTTAATCCATCATAGTTTTTCCATTTTTCTGGATAACCCACTTTAGGCGTAAAGGCATGTAACTTCGCCAAAGCTTTTTGTTTGGTTTCAGGACTCATCCACTCTAAACCGTTAATCCTGATTTCGAAAGCCTTGCGCAGGTTCACAATCATCTGGTTCATGCGTTCCTTTGCTTCAGGTTTGAAATACTTAGCCACATAAAGCTGACCAAGTAATTCGCCAATAGTGCCATCAGTTAACGACGACATGCGCTGCCATCGTGGTGTTTGTACTTTCTGACCGGTTTGAGCCTGTGTAAAAGCAAAACTTGCCTTAACAAAAGGAGAACTTAAACTTGAAGCTGAACCTTTTAAAATATTCCACTCCAGATAAGTTTTCCAATCTTCAACCGGAACCGATTTCAACATACCATCAAAGCTTGCCATAAATTTAGGCGATGAAACCAAAACGGTATCCTGGTTTTTGATTTTGAATTTAGGCAGGTAAGTTGTCCAGTTGATATCTGGTGTTTTCTTGTTGAGCTCTGCAACTGTAAGTTTGTTATAGGTTGCATAAGGATCGCGCATTTCTAAACGACTCATCTGTGCTTCTGCAAACTGTTTCTCAATTTTATAAACAGTTGCCGCTTTTTGTTTAGCTTCTTCAGGCAAACTTCCTGTTAAGGTAAACAGGGTAACCATATATGTATTGTATGCCTCGCGGATTTTAACGCTGCGTGCATCATCTTTCAGGTAATAATCGCGGTCGGGTAGGGTTGTGCCACCCTGGCCGATATTAACCATGTATTTATTTACGTTCTTACGGTCCTGGCCAACACCTAAACCGAACATTCCGCCGCCTAAGCCATTGGTTCTCATGTAAGCCACCTGGTCTAAAACTCCGGGAATATCCTTGATCAGTTTTACTTTTGCCAGATCTGCTTTTATTGGTGTGTAACCTAATTTTTCGATGGTTGCACTGTCCATTGCAGCCGTATAAAAATCGCCAACCCTACGTTTTACCGAACCTGCAGGAGCCGATTTATCAGCAGCAGCTTCTTCCACCAACGATTTTACCGCATTGATATTGAAATCGCGAAGTTCGTTAAACGAGCCCCAACGGGTTTCTTTTGCTGGAACAGGATTGTTTTTTACCCACGTACCGCTTGCGTAGGTGTAGAAATCATCGCCTGGCTTAACGGATAAATCCATGTTGGCAGGATCGATAAATTTTTTTGTTTGTGCATTTGCAGAAAAGCCAGCAGCGACTATACCCAGTGCCGCAAAATATCTTTTCAAATTTTGGTATTTCATTCGCTTAATAAGTTAGTATTATGGTGCGAAATTTATGAAATACAAATCAATACTGAAGCAATATATTAATAATATTACTTGTTAAACCAGTAGTAAATTTTTGCTAGTCCGAGCCGTCTGATCAGTTCGGATGCCGAAAATGGTACTTTAATAGATTTCATAATTTAAATCTTTTATACACTATTAACATTTTTTAACAAAATATATTGTGTGCAGGTAAAAATAATTGCTATTAAGAATGATTCGGGATAAAGCGTTTTATTTTCCATAAATTTGGTTTAAATATTTAAAGGATTAGAAAATGAGTGTGCAGTGTTTCATCGGGTCTTTAGTCCCGCCATACGCTGTAGCCCCGAAGAAAAATCGGGGGCTGCCGCTGCTATCGGGTTTAATTAACAACATTTAAAGCGTTTGGCTACTGATTATCAAATCCTCAATAAAATAAATAATGTTTTAGCATACAACATATAATGAGTCATTCCCACGATAAAGAAGATAGCTGTTGCAGCAGTAAAGCACATTCCGCACCAAAACATAACCACGATCACGGACATTCGCACGGTGAGGACGATGATCACGACCACGATCATGGTGGTGATCCATCCGCATTCCAAACCTATTTGCCAGCCATTGTAACCTTGGCCATGCTGTTGATTGGTGTAGCATTCGATAATCTTTTTAATGTACCTGCCTTTAGTATCATCAGACCATATTGGTACATCGTAGCTTATTTACCGGTAGGTATTCCGGTGTTACGCGAAGTTTGGGAGACTTTTAAGGCAAAAGATTTTTTTACCGAGTTTTCTTTAATGTCTATCGCTACCATTGGCGCTTTTGCTATCGGCCAATATCCCGAAGGTGTAACTGTGATGCTTTTTTATACCATTGGCGAGCTGTTCCAGATGGCTGCTGTAAACCGTGCCAAAGGAAATATTAAAGCCCTGCTCGATGTGCGTGCCGATGTGGCACATGTACTGCGTAACGGAAAATATGAGGATGTTAATCCCGAAAAAGTAGAGATTGGCGAAACCATACAGGTAAAAGCCGGAGAGAAAATCCCTTTGGATGGCGAGTTGATCAGCGATAAAAGCAGTTTTAATACTGCTGCATTAACAGGGGAGAGTAAACCGCGCACCATTAATAAAGGCGAAGCCATTTTGGCCGGAATGCTTAATCTGGATAAAGTAATCGAAGTAAAAGTGACCAAAGTTTTTGCCGATAGTGCTTTATCGCGCATATTGGAAATGGTTCAGAACGCCACTACACGTAAAGCCAAAACAGAACTTTTTATCCGCAAGTTTGCAAAGGTTTATACCCCGATTGTTTTCTTTTTGGCCCTGGCACTGGTTACCATTCCTATTTTGGTTCTGGGTAACGAATATCACTTCCAGACCTGGTTATACCGCTCGTTGGTTTTTCTGGTAATATCCTGTCCTTGCGCATTGGTTATTTCCATTCCGCTGGGTTATTTCGGGGGGATTGGAGCTGCATCGGCTAATGGTATTTTATTTAAGGGCTCTAATTTTCTCGATCTGATTACCAAACTCAATACCGTGGTAATGGATAAAACAGGTACTTTAACCAAAGGTGTTTTTAAGGTACAGAAGGTGGAAAGTAGTATTGATGAAGAGGAGTTTTTAAGCCTGTTAACTGCTGTTGAGGCGAAATCGACACATCCGATTGCTAAAGCCATTGTTGAGCATGCGGGTGATAAAGAAATCCATCCGGCCGAAAATATCGAGGAAATAGCCGGCATGGGTTTAAAAGGATCGGTGAGTGGTAAAGAAGTGTTGGCGGGTAATATTAAACTACTGGAGAAATTCGATATTGGCTTTGACGCAAAAATTAAAGATATTGAAGAAAGTATAGTTGTTGTAGCTGTAAATAAGCAATATGTGGGATATGTTTTAATTGCCGACGAAGTAAAAGAAGATGCCGCAGAAGCCGTTAAACAGTTGCATGAAAACGGAATAAAACAGGTGGTAATGCTAAGTGGCGATAAAACTACCATTGTTAAAAAAGTAGCTGCAGGTTTGGGCATCGATAGTTATTATGGGGATTTACTGCCGGAAGATAAAGTAGCCAGACTTGAAGAGATTAAAACAGATAAAAGCAAAATAGTGGCCTTTGTTGGCGACGGGATTAATGATACACCGGTGCTGGCCATTAGCGATATTGGCATAGCTATGGGCGCGATGGGAAGCGATGCCGCCATTGAAACCGCTGATGTGGTTATCCAGACTGATCAGCCTTCAAAAATTGCAATCGCCATTAAAATAGGCAGGGCCACCAAAAATGTGGTTATCCAGAATATTGTATTGGCCTTTGCTGTAAAAGCGTTGGTTTTAATTTTAGGCGCAGGTGGTATTGCAACCATGTGGGAGGCTGTTTTCGCTGATGTTGGCGTAGCACTTTTGGCTATTTTAAACGCTGTAAGGATACAGAAAATGAAGTTTTAATAGGGTTAAGCGTTTAAATTGGTTAATCGGTTAACTGGATTCGGACAACTGCCCTTCAATTAAAACATCAATTTTATTCCTCATTGATTGATTAGTCATTGATTTTATGGTTGTTGTATGGTTGATTTTGAATTCCATCTGAATGATGTTTTTGAGGCAATGTAAAATAATATATCACTTTCGATACTAAGCAAATTAGTATATTTGAGTGTGTCGAAAAAAGTAGTTCCATATCCTACACCCGATGAAATCGATGAGCCTGTTAAGCAGTTCAATGAGCTTGATGCGTCGTTAACCTATAGTTATGCAAGTTACCTCAACTGGTTTTTTCCTGAAAGGGTAGAGCTTATTGCAGGTAAAATCTTTAAGATGAGCCCCGCACCATCCAGGGTACATCAGGAAGTTGCCGGCAGTATTTTTTTAAACTTAGGTGTTTTTTTAAAAGATAAACCCTGTAAAGTTTATTCGGCTCCGTTTGATGTCCGTTTCCCCAAAGAGAGTAAAGCTGATAAAGATGTTTATACTGTTTTACAACCTGATATCTGCGTGGTTTGTGATAAAAGCAAGCTTGATGCCCGTGGCTGTATTGGTGCACCCGATCTTGTGGTCGAGGTACTGTCACCTGGTAATACCAGAATGGAATTGCTTAACAAATACCGCGTTTACGAAGAATTTGGAGTTAAAGAATATTGGATTGTAAGCCAAAGCGATCTAAACGTTTTAATTTATACCTTAAACGAGGATGGTAAATTTCGACCCTCTAAAATATTTACCTTGAGCGAAACAATCACTTCATCTGTATTGCCCGGCTTTGAATTGGCATTGGATGATGTTTTCGAGGAAATGTAAAATAATATATCACTTTTGATACTAAGTAAATTAGTATATTTGGTTATGTCGAAAAAGCCAGTTCCATATCCAATACCAGATGAGATAGATGAGCCCGTTAAGCAGTTTAATGAACTCGATGCATCGTTAACTTATAGTTATGCGAGTTACCTCAACTGGCTTTTCCCTGAGCGTGTAGAGCTTATTGCAGGTAAAATCTTTAAGATGAGTCCGGCGCCATCAAGTGTACATCAACAGATAACAGGAAATATATATCGTAGGTTAGGTAACTTTCTTGAAAAACAGCCTTGTAAGGTTTTTATTTCCCCATTTGATGTGCGTTTTCCTAAAGAAAGTAAAGATGATAAAGACGTTTATACCGTTTTACAGCCAGATATCTGTGTAATCTGTGATAGAAATAAAATTGATATTCGTGGCTGTATCGGCGCACCCGATCTTGTTGTCGAGGTACTGTCACCTGGCAATAGCAAGATGGAATTGCTTAACAAATACCGCGTTTACGAAGAATTTGGAGTTAAAGAATATTGGATTGTAAGCCAAAGCGATCAAAACGTTTTAATTTATACCTTAAACGAGGATAGTAAATTTCAACCCTCTAAAATATTTACCCTGAGCGAAACAATCACTTCATCTGTATTACCCGGCTTTGAACTGGCTTTGGATGATGTTTTTGAGGAAATGTAAAATAATATATCACTTTTGATACTAATCAATTTAGTATATTTGGTTATGTCGAAAAAGCCAGTTCCATATCCAATACCAGATGAGATAGATGAGCCCGTTAAGCAGTTTAATGAACTCGATGCGTCATTAACTTATAGTTATGCGAGTTACCTCAACTGGCTTTTCCCTGAGCGTGTAGAGCTTATTGCAGGTAAAATCTTTAAGATGAGCCCAGCTCCATCCAGGGTGCATCAGGAAGTATCCATCAACTTATTAAACCCGCTAATCAATTTTTTGAAAGGTAAGCCCTGTAAAGTTTATGCTGCGCCGTTTGATGTCCGTTTTCCAAAAGAAAGCAAAGCCGATAAAGATGTGTTTACAGTGCTTCAGCCTGATATCTGCGTAATTTGTGATAAAAGTAAACTGGATGCCCGTGGTTGCATCGGCGCACCCGATCTTATTGTCGAAATTTTATCGCCTGGCAACACCCGAATGGAATTACTTAATAAATACCGGGTTTATGAGGAATTTGGAGTTAAAGAATATTGGGTAGTGAGCCAAAGCGATCAAAACATCTTAATTTATACTTTAAATGAGTATGGCAAATTCCAACCTTCTAAAATATTCACGCTTAGCGAGAAAATCACTTCAAGTGTATTGCCAGGCTTTGAGCTCGCAATCGATGATGTTTTTGATGATATTGATTAACACATTTTTTTTGCTTCTGATTTTTGGGTTAAGGCAGTATTAAAAAACATAATTGCTGTTAGTAGGCATATCAACACAAAGTTATATTCAATACCATTTCTTCCACCGCCTACCACAAACCAGCCTTCTTTAAAGTGCACCATAATTATGCCCATAATCAGCACAAAAATTGTTGCAAAACATGCCACGCGGATATACTTGTTTATTAACAAAAGTACCGCACAAACAATATGTGAAAGTTTAATCGTCCAGGCAATGGCCACTCCATAAGGTGCAAATCCTACTTTATTCAGATAAAAATTCCCGAAATCATTTATTCCTCCATCAAAAATACCTAAAACACTGTGCGACAGTAAAATTATAGCGATCGTTATGCGTAAAATGGCATAAGCTATTTTAAAGTTTTTAGTATTCATGACGTTTTAGATGATATGTTGAACTAAAATACAATTATCTGTTCAGATTTTAGTGGTGTTAGATATTCCCATCTAACGCTGAATTGATATTTATTTTTTGCCACGGAAACATGGATTAAACCCTGTTCATATTTATAATATCAATGATAATTGCTTCTGTAACTTCCGGCTTCACGTTGGAACAGCAAGTGGAACATTAAAACAGAATGCTGCGCTTGCTTTCCAAAAAAAAACACCCCGACTTGCGGGTACCTCCCTAAAAAATCGCAACAGGCTCTCTAAAAGAGGGGAATGATTAAACGCATAAGTATACCTTTAGCTTCACTCTGCTTTGGTGTTTCAGCTTAAATAGCTATTTTTGAACTTTTAATACATTCATGAGCATATCCACCAAGTACAATCCTGCAGAAACAGAAGATAAATGGTATAGCTATTGGCTATCGAAGAAGTTTTTTCATTCAGAACCCGATGAGCGCGAGCCTTATACAATAGTCATTCCGCCTCCAAACGTTACGGGGGTGCTGCACATGGGACATATGCTTAACAATACCATCCAGGATGTGCTGATCCGTAAGGCCCGTATGCAGGGTAAAAATGCATGCTGGGTACCTGGAACCGACCATGCTTCTATTGCTACCGAAGCAAAAGTGGTAGCGATGTTAAAAGAACAGGGAATCGATAAAAAAGACCTTTCGCGCGAAGAATTTTTGAAGTACGCCTGGGAGTGGAAAGAGAAATACGGCGGTATTATTTTAGAACAGTTAAAAAAATTGGGCGCAAGCTGCGATTGGGACCGAACCCGTTTCACGATGGAAGAAGACCTTTCTGAGGCTGTTATCGATTCGTTTATCCATCTATATAAAAAAGGATGGATTTACCGCGGTATCCGTATGGTTAACTGGGATCCGGCAGGTAAAACCGCTGTTTCTGATGAAGAAGTAATCCGTAAAGAAGTAAACCAGAAGTTATATTATATAAAGTATACTATTGTAGGAGATACAGCTTCGGACCCCGGACTTCAGACTTCGGACTATCTTGTTGTTGCAACAACACGCCCGGAAACCATTATGGCCGATGCTGCCATCTGTATCAATCCGAACGACGAACGTTTTACGTATTTAAAAGGCAAAAAAGTTTTTGTGCCTTTGGTTAATCACGAAATCCCGGTTATTGAAGATGAATATGTGGATATCGAATTTGGTACGGGTTGTTTAAAAGTTACACCAGCACACGATCTGAACGATTATGAGCTGGGTGTTAAACACAATTTACCGGTTACCGATATTTTAAATGACGACGGTACTTTAAACGAACTGGCAGTTATTTTAGTGGGCGAAGACAGGTTTGTTGCCCGTAAAAAAATTGCCAAAATGTTGGATGAGGCCGGTCATTTAGAAAAAGTTGAGGACTACAAATCTCAGGTTGGTTTCTCCGAACGTACCGATGCTGCTATCGAACCAAAACTTTCGATGCAGTGGTTTGTGAAGATGAAAGAAATGGCACAGCCAGCTTTGGATGATGTTTTGAACGGAGAAGTAAACCTGATCCCGAATAAATTTGAGAATACTTACCGCCACTGGATGGAAAATGTCCGTGATTGGAACATTAGCCGTCAGTTATGGTGGGGACAAAGAATCCCGGCCTGGTACGATGACAAAGGAAATTGGGTGGTTGCCAAAACAAAAGATGAGGCTTTAGAAGAATTCTGGAAGAAAAAACACCTTGACGAAAGTTGTTCAGACACTGAAAAGGCAGGATTTAAACATCAGTTGGAGCCATTTTTGCGTCAGGATGATGATGTAATGGATACCTGGTTTTCATCGTGGTTGTGGCCGATTTCAGTTTTCGATGGTTTTAAAAACCCAGAAAATAAGGATATCAATTATTATTATCCAACCAACGACCTGGTTACCGCACCTGAGATCTTATTCTTCTGGGTGGCACGTATGATTATGGCGGGACACGAGTTTATGGGCAAAAAACCATTCACTAATGTGTACCTAACCGGTATTGTACGCGATAAATTAGGTCGTAAAATGTCTAAATCATTGGGTAACTCTCCTGATCCGATCGGATTGATTGAAAAATATGGTGCTGATGCCGTTCGTGTGGGAATGTTGATGTCGTCGCCTGCCGGAAACGATTTAATGTTCGACGAAAGTTACTGCGAGCAGGGACGTAATTTCGCCAGCAAAATCTGGAATGCTTTCCGCTTGGTAAAAGGATGGGAGGTTGATGAAAACCTTGCAAACCCGAATACACAGGCCATTTTGTGGTTCGAAAACCGTTTTAACGAAGCGTTGGTAGAAATTGAAGCTAATTTTAAACAATACCGTTTATCGGAAGCTTTGATGATTACCTACAAACTGGTTTGGGATGATTTCTGTGCATGGTATTTAGAGATGGTTAAGCCTGCTTACCAGCAACCGATTGATGCCGAAAGTTATAAAGCAACCATTGCCTTTTTCGAAAATATCATCAAATTATTACATCCTAATATGCCTTTTATCACTGAAGAGTTATGGCATGATGATTTATTCGCTGAACGTGGAGAACTGGATTGCTGTATTGTTGCCGAATTCCCTAAAGGTGGTGCCTTTGATGAGAAATTGTTGAAAGAGGCAGAAGTAATTAAAACTGTTGTTGCCGAAATCAGGAATGTGAGAAACCAAAAACAGATTTCGCCAAAAGAGGCATTGCCATTAAGCATCAAAGTAAATTCTGATCTTGACTACGAAAAATGGTTAAATATAGTTTTTAAACTGGCGAATGTAACCGAGGCTGAAATTGTAAACGAGAAACTCGTGGGTGCTACAGCCTTTATGGCCGGAAAAGATGAATTTTTCATCCCGCTTACCGAAAATATTGATGTAGAAGCCGAACGCGAACGCTTAAATGCCGATTTAGTGTATTTACAGGGATTTTTAAAGGCGGTTGATTCTAAATTGAATAACGAACGTTTTGTTCAAAATGCAAAACCCGAAATTATTGCCAACGAACGCAATAAAAAGGCTGATGCTGAAGCAAAAATCAAAATCATTGAAGAAAGTTTAGCTATACTGAGCTAGAAAAATAAATATTATCCGATAGTAAAAGCCTTTCAGAAGAAAATCTGAAAGGCTTTTTTATGTGTTAATAAGGAACAAAAAATAATTATTTCAAACGTTTTCCTCGTATCTGTAAAAACAGGTTACTGTATTAAAAACTAGCTTTATTGATGTTTATTTGGTGTTATTGCTACAGTTAATTATTGTTTTAAGATAAGGTTTCAAAAATATTACTTTTGAAAATTTAAGGTTTACTTTTATTAACCATATTTTAGATTTTATTAAAACGGTTTACCCAATCGTAAACTATTTAAGTGATAATCTAACCTAATATTCCTCAAATGGAAAATTCCAGACGAAAATTTATTAAACAATCTGCAGTATTTGCTGCGGCAACCTACGCCGGTACCATGGGCATGAGTGCCAAAAGTTATGGGCGCATCATTGGTGCAAATGATAGGGTACGCGTTGGTGTTGTTGGATTTTCTGACCGTTTTAAAGACACCCTTTTGCCTTGTTTCCTGAACCACAACAAGGAGCTGAATTTCGATATTGTTGGTCTTTCCGATCTGTGGAACTACCGCAGAGACTTGGGGATTGCTCATCTGAAAGCAAAATTCGGTCACGATATCAAAGCCTGCAGAAACAATGATGAACTTTATGCCACGAAAGATCTCGACGCTGTAATTATCAGCACTGCCGATTTTCAGCATGCTTTACATACCATCGAAGCGGTAAAAGCCAATTGCGACGCGTATGTAGAAAAACCGTTTGCCGAAACCATGGATGATGCCAAAGCTGCATTTAAAGCAGTTAAAGCGAGCAAACAGATCGTACAGATCGGTTCGCAACGCAGAAGTGGAGAGAATTACACCAATGCGGCAAAATTTATCCAGGATGGGAAATTCGGGCCGATTACCGCAGTAGATCTGGTTTGGAACGTAAACCAGCCGGGCAGATGGCGCAGACCGGATTTAGTAGCTAAATTGAAAGAAGAAGATATCGATTGGAAAAGATTTTTATTGAACCGCCCCAACGAGGCTTTTGATCCAAGAAAATATTTGGAATACCGCTTATTCTGGCCATATTCTTCAGGTATGCCCGGTCAGTGGATGAGCCATCAGATTGATACCGTACACTGGTTTACCAATTTAAAGCATCCACGCAGTGTAGTGGCCAATGGCGGCATTTACACCTGGAAAGATGGACGTAGAAACTGGGATTCGATGGTTGCAGTATTCGATTACGGTCAGCCCGATACAACTGATGGTTTCCAGGTTACTTTTACTTCAAGAATGCAGAACAGCGTAGGCGATGTTGGAGAGGTTTATTATTCGAATGGAGGTGAATTGAACCTGATTACCAATAAAGTATCACCCAAAGGTGGTTTAAGGCAACAGGAAGCCTCGGCGATGGGCTTAAAAGCCAATCTTTTGCCTGAATTCGATTTGAGCAAAACCGAAGTTAAAGCTGCAACAGGCGCCAACATGGGGGGCGACGCGCTAACCTCCGGCCATATGCGCAACTGGATGGAATGCGTACGTAGCCGCAAAACACCAAATGCCCCTGTAGAGGCCGGTTATTCTCACTCTATTGCCAACATCATGACCAATGCTGCGGTAAGAACCGGTGCAAAAGCCACTTTCGATGAAGGTAAACAGGAAGTAATCGCAAACGGAAAAGTATTTAAATATTAATTTATCCAAACCAAACCATACGCCTTAGCAAACCCTATTGAGCACATAACTAAGATGCCCTCAGGTGGCTTAGGTGGTTGAAAATAATAAACCTATCATGTTAAATATCAAAAAATATAGCATTCTGGCCCTTTCCCTCATCAGCTTATCGGCCGCTGCCCAAAAAGCAAAGCCCTTGTTCGATGGTAAAACACTAACCGGCTGGAAAGCCGTTGCAGGTGCCGCACCATATAAAGTTGAAGATGGTATGATTGTGGGCACCATGACCAAAGGCACACCAAATTCCTTTCTGATCACCGAAAAAGAATATGGCGATTTTATTTTAGAATTAGATGTAAAACTCGAAGGTGAGACCACCAATTCTGGCGTTCAAACCCGTAGCCACATCAAACCTGAAGGAAACAATGGCAAAGGCCTGGTTTTTGGCCGACAGATGGAAATAGATCCTACGCCAAGAGCATGGACAGGCGGAATTTATGATGAAGCCAGAAGATTATGGTTATATCCTTTAGAGCTTAATCCATCGGCCAAACCACTGTATAAAAAGAATGAATTTAACCATTACAAAATAGAATGTATCGGTAACGAGCTTAAAACATGGGTAAATGGAAGCCCTGTTGCTTATGTAGTCGATACGCTTGATAAATCGGGCTTTATCGGTTTACAGGTACACGGTATCGGCAATAACCTCGATAACGACGGCAAAAAAGTTTATTTCAAAAACATCAATATCCAAACAGAAGGTTTAAAAACCAAAACTTTTCCGAAAGGAATTTACACCGTTAACTTAACACCGAATACTTTATCTGCTTACGAAAAATCGGAAGGTTATAAACTCCTGTTCGATGGCAAAAGCAATGCAGGATGGATAGGTGCATATAAAACCACTTTTCCAACAAAAGGATGGAAAATAGCCGATGGTGTGATCAGTGTAGAGCCTTCTGGCGGTGCCGAATCAACCAATGGGGGCGATATTGTAACAAAGGAAGAATATGCAGCGTTCGATCTATCGTTTGAGTTTAAACTTACACCTGGTGCCAATAGCGGTGTAAAATACTTTGTTACCCTGAGCGAAAAAAATACAGGTTCGGCCATTGGCTTGGAATACCAGGTTTTAGACGATGTACTACACCCTGATGCTAAATTGGGCAGGGATGGAAACCGTACCCTGGCGTCGTTATATGATTTAATGACGGCTAAAAAAGAAGCCCGTTACCTGCGCCCAATTGGTAGCTGGAACAATGGCCGTTTAGTGGTTTATCCTAACAATAAGGTAGAACACTATTTAAACGGTGTAAAAGTTTTGGAATATACCCGTGGTTCGGAAGAGTTTAAAAAACTGGTTGCCATTAGTAAATATAAAGATTGGAAAAACTTTGGCGAAGCACCAAAAGGGCATATCTTGCTACAGGATCACGGCAATAAGGTAGATTTCAGGACGATTAAAATTAAAACTTTATAACCTGAGTTCGATTAATATTTATGTGTTTTGATTAGTTTTAGCCTACTTTTCTTAACGCGATCGTCATGCTGAATTTATTTCAGCATCTTTCCTGCTAGATAGACCCTGAAATAAATTCAGGGTGACGACTTTGAGTTAAAAATATCCGCAGAAGACTTTTAAGCCAATATTAATAATCGAATTTAGGTTATCTGTATGAATCTGTGGTTCAATATATACGAATAAAGAAATAAAATATTAAAATATCATGCATCGTCGGTCTTTTGTAAAACATACAGCTTTGGTAGGTTCAGGGTTATTGGTTGGGAATCAGGTTTTTGCTGATCTGTATGCAGATCAGATATATAATGTAGCCATGATCGGTTGTGGCGATCGGGGTAAAGGAGTATTGTCGGTAATTAAATCCATGCCAGACCGTTACAGTATTAAAGCCTATTGCGATCTGCTTGATTTTAGGCTTAAAGAAGCCGAAAAATATGTACCTGCCAACGCCAAAGCAATAAAAGATTACCATAAAGTGCTGGACGATAAAACCATCAATGCGATTTTTATAGCTACACCGTTAAGCGAACATTTCAGAATTGCCAAAGATGCCGTGCTTGCCGGGAAACATGTGTATGTAGAAAAAACCATGACCTATAATATCGAACAGGCACTTGAACTCCGAAAACTGGTGAAACAATATCCTGATCAGGTTTTTCAGGTAGGTTACCAATACCGTTACTCTCCGCTTTATTTTAAAGTGAAAGATATGATCCAGAGCGGCTATCTGGGCAAGGTTACACAGATAGATTGCCGTTGGGACCGTAATGGCAACTGGCGCAGGGCTGTTCCTGAACCGGCTTTAGAACGGAAAATCAACTGGCGAATGTATAAGGAATATTCAGGTGGTTTAGCCGCCGAATTACTGTCGCATCAGATCGATTTTATCAACTGGGCATTCGAAACACAGCCGGATGAAATTATGGGTTCGGGTGGAATAGACGTTTTTAAAGACGGTCGCGAAACTTATGATAATATCCAGGCTATTCTCCGCTATAACGAAAAAGGAATGATCGGTAATTTTGGTGCCACCTGTGGCAATGCACACGATGGTTACCTCTTTAAAATAAAAGGGACTAAAGGTTCGGTTTCTTTATTAACAAATACAGGCCTGTTTTATCCTGAAGCAAGTACCAAAAAAGAACTTGGCATTGTTGATGGGGTTACCGGGGCAACAAAAATTGTGGTGAATAAAGATGGCGGAATTCCTATTCTGGATAAACCGACTTTGGATGGAACCAACTACGCCCTTGATGAATTTTATAAATCAATTACCACCAAAAAAATACCTGCATCAAATATCAATACCGGTACGCAGGCTGCAATATGTGTAGCCATGTGCAACGAAGCCATTTATAGTGGTAATAAGCAGGTTTGGAAATCAGCGTATAATGTGTAATGCTTGTCATCCTGAGCCTGTAGAAGGATTTTTATTTGTTTTGGAAAGCAATTGCAATAAATCTTTTTAAGGTTCGTCCTGCTTTTCATTTCAAGTCCTCGCTACGCTGTGGGCTTTTCATTCCAATCAGGTTTAAAATCGAAAGGCTTTTGCTACTATTGAAGGTTAAATGGCATGATTCAGAAAAATAGGGGTTAATATGCTTTTTGTACTCCAAATAGGACTGCTAACGTTGCCACCTAAACCCGATCAAAGCGGGATGCTCCCGATTTTTCATCGGAGCAGAAGCGGGAGCGGGGCTGAACAAACCTAAGCACTTCTGTATCTGATTTTCAGAAAAGAATCTCTGTTGGTCGGGATTTGCAATTAGGACTCAATGACGAATTTTTACAAATCCAGATACTCCGGCATTTCCTGTGCAAAATTAAAATTACCCCTATCCAGATCCATTTTTGCATAAACATGATGCAGGCCATTGGTTAATACAATCCATTTGGCCTGGTGTATAGAATTGTACCTCGCAGCCTGGTCGAATACCGATTGCGTAATCTTAACCTTTGGCGCTTTGCATTCAATGAGCATCAGTTTTTCGCCTGCGGTATTATAAACCAGAATATCGCTCCGTTTTTGCAGCTGGTTTAATACCAAACCGCCTTCAATCTGGATTAAGGTTCTTGGGAATTTCTTTTCAGTAATCAGCTGCTGTATAAAATGCTGCCGAACCCATTCTTCGGGGGTAAGTACCAAATGTTTTTTCCTCAGCTCATCGAAAATAAATACAACGCCATCTTTTTGTGTAATTTTAAACGGATAGGGTGGAAGGTTAAGCGGAGTAGGAGTGAACATTTCAGTTATCAGTTGGCAGTTTTCAGTTGGTAGTTCTCAGTTAACAATGCAACAATAAAACAATTTGCAATTAACAATGAAGCAATAAAACAATTAAACCCCAAAGTTAATTAATTTTAAGATATGCCCGGTGCTCCACATCTCATGTCTAGTGTTTCATGTCTAGTGTCTCATATCTGGTATCTAAAATCTCACATCTCTTAACTTATAAACATTTATCTAAATCCTAAAACCTAAATCGTAATTTTACGGCAATGACTGCTGCCGAAATTATTAAGGACATCAAAGCCCGCAAATTTAAACCCGTATACCTCTTACATGGTGAAGAATCTTTCTATATCGATCAGGTAACCGATTATATTGAGGATAAATTGCTGAATGATGCCGAAAAAGGTTTCAATCAAACGGTTTTGTATGGAAAAGATACCGATATGGCCACCATTTTGGGCGCTGCCAAGCGCTACCCGATGATGTCAGACTATCAGGTGGTAATTATCAAAGAAGCGCAGGATTTAAAATGGGGTAAGGAAGATAGCTCGAAAGAGGGCGAGTTTGTGCTTAATTATTTCGAAAAACCGCTGCCAAGTACCATTTTGGTGTTGGCCTATAAATACGCCAATTTCGATAAACGTAAAAAAATTTATAAAGCGATCAATAAAAGTGGATTGATTTTCCAGTCAGACCCTGTCCGCGATTATAAACTGGTGCCGTGGATCGAAGAGTTTATCAAAGATAAAGGCTATAAGATCGACCAGCAGGCATCGGCATTAATGGCCGAATATTTAGGTACCGATCTAACCAAAATTGCCAACGAGATTGAAAAACTGATGTTGAACGTTCCAAAAGAAATGACAATCAGCACAGATCACGTTCAGAAAAATATCGGGATCAGTAAAGAATATAATGTTTTTGAGCTTCAAAAGGCACTGGCTATCCGCGACGTACTGAAATGCAATAAAATCATCAATTATTTCGCCAGTAACCCTAAGGCCAACCCAACGGTAATGGTTTTGGCCAATCTGGGTGGTTATTTTACCAAGCTCCTCAAATATCATTACATTCCCAATAAGGCCGATGCAGCATCTGCTTTGGGTGTACCACCTTTTTTTATCAAAGATTATGAGGTTGCAGCAAGAAATTACAATACTGGCAAGGTTTTTCAGGTAATCGGACTGCTCCGCGAATACGATCTAAAAAGTAAAGGTTTAGACAGTACTGGAAATGTTGATGATGGAGAACTGCTGAAAGAACTCGTTTTTAAGATTGTGCACTAATCTTTTATTAGCAGAAAAGTAGTCTATATTCCCCATCAAACGTTTGCGTAATTTTTTGCGGTTTTAGTCTGGTTAAATATCATTATTTTAGAATGGAGATACCATCAACAGGTGCTAACCAAATTCTGAACGGCCAAATGAAAACTAAAATACTTTTATCCTTAATGCTGCTGTGTTTTACTAATGTAATTTACGCGCAGCGGTTAAAACCCTATAATCTTTCTTTTCCAAAACTGGCTACCCGATGGGATGAAGCAATGCCATTGGGCAATGGTATGCTTGGTGTTTTAATATGGGAAAAGAACAATAAACTGAGGCTTTCTTTAGACCGTGCAGATCTGTGGGACGAACGCAAAGCGCTGGATATGTCAAAGCTAAATTTTAAATGGGTAGAAGAGCAGGTGCATCAGAATAATTATGCTGCGGTTCAAAAAATAGGGGATGAACCTTACGATACCAGTCCATATCCAACCAAATTACCCGCTGCGGCAATGGAATTCGATATTTCGAAACTGGGCAAGGTTATATCGAACGAACTGGATATCGAAACGGCCTTAAATACTGTTAAATTTGAAGATGGAACCATTTTTAACTGTTATATCCATGCCATGGGGGCACAAGGCTACTTTAGCTTCGAAAACCTAAAGTCAGCAGCAATTTTACCCGACTTAATCGTACACAACTACAGCAATGGTTTAACAGAAAAGGGTGATAACAACCATGCAGGAGAAGGTTTACAGAAACTGGGTTACGCCAAAGGAACGGTTAGCACTACCGCCAATACCATCCGTTACCATCAACCTACATATAACGGACATTATTACGAGGTTTTGGTACAGTGGAAAAAAATGCCGGGCGGCAATATCATCGGTTCGTGGACAATCAGTAACGATAAAGTAGCAACATTGCCCGTTATTTCATCAAATGCAAAAGAACCTACAGGATGGGATACACATGTTAAGTGGTGGAAGGATTATTGGTCTAGATCGGATATTTCGGTGCCCGATCAGCTGATCCAAAAACAATACTATCTGGAAATGTACAAACTGGGCTGCGTGGCCAGAAAAGGTGCCCCTGCCATTACCCTGCAGGCAGTTTGGACGGCCGATAACGGGAGCTTACCACCCTGGAAAGGTGATTTTCATAACGATTTAAATACCCAGTTAAGTTACTGGCCAACCTACACCGCCAACCATTTGGCAGAAGGCGCAACCTTTACCGATTGGCTCTGGAAAATAAGGGCTAAAAATCTGGCTTATACCAGGCAGTATTTTGGCGTGGCCGGTTTAAATGTACCGGGGGTAATTACTTTAAATGGCGACCCTATGGGCGGGTGGATACAGTATTCGCTTTCGCCAACGGTTAGTGCATGGACGTCGCAGCATTTTTACTGGCAATGGAAATACAGTATGGACGACGTGTTTCTAAAAACAAGGGCTTATCCTTACATTCACGAAGCGGCAACCTACCTCGAAAATATTACCCGGTTAAAGAATGGGAAACGTACATTGCCATTGAGTTCGAGCCCGGAGTATAACGATAACAGTATCAAAGCCTGGTTTTTGAACTGGAGCAATTTCGATTTATCGCTTTCCAAATTTCTGTTTAAAGCCGCTGCCGAGGTAAGTAAAGCAAACGGTAAAGTTGAAGAAAGTAAGCACTGGCAGTTGGTATTGGATCAGTTACCGGATTACGAAGTGAATGAAACCGGCTTTACCATCGCTCCCGGATCAGATTTAACCAGTTCGCATAGGCACATGTCGCAATATATGGCCATTTATCCGCTCGATTTGCTGGATGTTAACAAGGGAAAAGATAAGACCATTATCGAAAATTCTTTTAAACGTTTAGAAGCAATCGGTACGCGGGCCTGGTGCGGTTACTCTTTTAGCTGGATGGCGTCGTTATATGCCAGGGCTTACGAAGCAGATAAAGCGGTAAAACAATTGGAGATTTTTGCTTCCAATTTCTGCTCACCAAATAGTTTTCATTTAAACGGCGATCAAAAAGGAGGCCAGTATTCTGGCTTTACCTATCGCCCTTTTACGCTCGAAGGTAACTTTGCTTTTGCCCAGGGTGTTCAGGAACTATTATTGCAGAGCAGAAGAGATTATATCCAACCTTTTCCGGCTGTGCCGCGAAACTGGCAAAATGTTTCGTTTAATAATCTGCGTGCCGAAGGTGCTTTTTTGGTGAGTGGTACCAAAGAAAATGGTGTTCCAACCAAGGTTAAAATTTATGCTGAAAAGACTGGGTTGCTCAGGATTAAATTGCCTTTTAAAACCTATGTGGTTAAAAACCTGCCTGCTGGATCAATAAAGACAACAGATGACGGTATTTTGCAGCTAAGTATGAAAAAACAACAAACTATAACCTTCGAAAATGGTTATGAGTAGCGATCAGGAACAAAGTATTCATGAAAAAGCAGAGGGGGTAAATCATCCCGGAACCCCCCTCTTATGTTCATCATTAATAACACAGTCAGATTATAACTAATAACCAGGTTACATCCCTATAGCCCTAGTTTGAGGTATTTAGTTACCCGTGTTTATCAAATATGTGATAACGCAAAACTAACTCCAGAAAAGATGCATTGAAATAGACTGTAGATGAAAAGGCATAATCACTCCATGAATGACTGCTTACGTTCTATAAGTGTTATTTGTATTTCTTCTACAACCTTCACCCTGAAAGGTGAACCCCCTGTTTAAATTTGTGATATTTCGGCTAGATAACAAAAGATGTGGGGATTAATTGATAGTTTTACTTCTTATCTACCCCTGTATCTTCCATGAAATTTATTCTCGCTTTCTTTTTCATCATTATCCTTTTTCCAGCTATCGCGAACGAAAAAATAAACTCAACTGTCGATCAAAGGGTTGAATTGTTAAGTATTGTTTTTAGACTGGCCGGAAACCCAGAGTATAATATGAAATTCGCTAAAAAATATGTTGAAGATATCCATGCTCATTTCGATCCCTATAAAACAGATCCGTTAATCAGTTTTGCGAAAGAGCTTGCCGGTGAAAAAAATATGGGTTTTTCCAAAGTTATGTTCCTGGCGGCGCACCTCAATTTTTCAAAGCGCAAATTCTCCTTGATCAAGGAGAAAGAAAGTAATTTAACCGGTAAATGGGAGAAGGCCGATGCCCAGAAATTTGTTAGCCTATTGAATAATTTTTATCGCTCATCAAAATTTGAAGACTTTTTTAAAGATCATAAGGCATTTTACGATGAGGCTACCCGCCGGTTTGATTTATCGGTAAACGAATTTGACCAGAAATGGTACCTCGATTATTATGGCGATCACGAAGTAGATTATAAAGTTGTTCTGGGCCTTGGCGATGGTGGTGCAAATTATGGACCCAGTGTTACACCCATCCGCCAAAAAAGATTGGTATATGCTGTTATGGGTTCGTGGACTTTTAACAACTTAAGTGAACCACTTTTTCCAAAGGAGACTTATTTAACCTACCTTATCCATGAGTTTAACCATTCGTTTGTTGACCATATTTTAGAAGATAACAGCAGCATTGAGGCTCAGCTTAAACCAAGCGGAGAAATTTTGCTGGAAATGGAAAAAAAAGAAATGAAGCTGGAAGGGTACGAAGACTGGCATAGCCTGATCAACGAATCTTTGGTAAGGGCATCGGTAGTGAGGTACATGATCGATCATAAAGATACCGATCAATCGGTTCAGGAAGAAATACTGAAACAGCAGAAAAAGGGATTTTTATGGACAAAAGATCTGGTAACATTGCTCGGTGAATATGAATCATCAAGATCGGTATATCCAACATTCAAAAGTTTTTATCCAAAACTTGTTGCTTTTTTTAACAAACAGGCAAAAAAACTTAAAAATTAAGACGTTAACAAATTGCAATGGTTATCATTTTGAGTTTTAATTCATGCTTGCACTCGTTTCCAAACGAGTGCATAAATAGTTGTACGATTTTATCGTTGTAAACGATATTCTATTCAACGCTCGTTAGAAACGAGCGTTAACGGAAGTTTGTCAATGTTAGTCAACTACGTTACGCTTTCTATCAAATTAAAGCTGTTACTTCTCACCCGAAATCACAATAAAAGGTCTGTTTGTTTCTTTACCTTCCTTATCTTTAACAGTTTCGGTCATTTCTTTTACCCCAATTTGTGTAAATCCGGCCTGTTTAAAAAAGGACTTTACGTCATCAACTACATAAAAACTAAAATCCAATTGCGTCCATGGTAAATGACCACCAAATTTCTTTTCAACAAAGGCCAGATGCATTTTTCCTCCCGGTTTTAATACACGGTATATTTCTAACAGGTATGTTAACGGATCGGGCCAGAAATAAATGGTATTAACAGTAAAACAGCAGTCAAAAAATGCATCCTGAAAATCGAGCTTTTCATCTGTTATTTTAGCGAACTGTATCTGTTTATTTTCAATTTTATCATTTAAAACAGGCTTTATTAACGCCGGTTCATTGCTGGCACCGAAGTAAACAATATTTTCGGCCTTTTGGAAAAGATAGGGTAGGTGCTCTGTGCCACCGGGGCCGATTTCTAATGTTTTTGTATCGGTTTTTAGATCTAAAGTTTCTAATAATTTAAAAATGATGGTGCTTTTTGGGGGGAGAACGTTAATTTTTGTTTCTTGTGTTAATATATTGAGATCTGCCTGTTCTTCCATAGTATACATTATTTTTTGACTGCGGTCCATTTCGCAATCGGGCAAAATTGAATATTAGCCATTACACGCTTTTACATCAAACGGATTTTCTTTTGCAAAAAATAGAAATGTTGATAACCGTATTGTATTAGTTCGACTTTTTTTATGATAATTGTCATTATGGGAATCAATGTTGGAAAGGATTACGGAGCGTGGAAAAAAGTTGGTGGCAGTTTTGATGATCTTCCGGTTAAGGATGGATTGGTTACGGAAAGAAAAGAGAAACACAATTTTTCTTTTAGCGATGCAGAACTTTTACAGATCAATATCCCGGGTATTTATATCGTTTATGGCGACATTATCTTCAAACGGCAGCAGATGTATTTCAGCCCGACTTATGATGTACCCGATATGATCAAGCTACGTTTCACCCTATCGGGCAGCGGCACCATATTTAACCGGATAAACAAACAGCAGTATATTTTTGGATCCAACCAGCAGAATATAATTTATATGCCCGAACTGGATGGAACCGGCGAGTACGATACGAAACACAGTTACCGTTTTTTTGAAGTTCATTTTGCCAAAGAAAAGTTTTTGCAGCTGGCAGAAAATTCAACTAAGGCACTCCAGATTTTGGCCGATTATGCAGATAGGGGCCAATACGCACAAATTGCGGATCAAAATCTCCCGATTTCCTGGGCCATGCAGAATTGTATACAAGATATTCTTAACTGTAACTATCCAGAAGGGTTAAAGCGCTTGTTTATTGAATCAAAGTGCATAGAGTTACTCGTGTTACAGGCCGAAACTTTTGAGCAGGCTATCACTAAAAAACAGCCCGAAGCACTACATTCTACCTACGATCGCGACTGTCTTTATTATGCCCGTGATTACCTGATTGAGCATATCCACCAGCCACCATCGGTTACTGAACTGGCCAAACTATGCGGTATTAATGAATTTAAACTCAAGCAGGGCTTTAAAGGACTGTTCGATAACAGCATATTTGGTTATTTGAGCGATTACAGACTGAATCATGCAAAAGCGTTACTCCTCGAAGGCAAACCGATAAAATCAGTAGCATTTATGCTTGGTTATTCTTCTGTACAGCATTTCAGCAATGCTTTCAGGAAAAAATTTGCAGTTACGCCGGGCAGGTTAAAAAGTTGATAAAAACCTATTTTACCAAAGTAAAAGGATTTTGCTTATCGCCTGTCCATTTATATTGGTGTAAGGTACTTTGTTGTTGTCCACCGGCTGTTTTTTTGTTATGCGAAATATAAAATAATCCACTGCCCAGCGGACATAAGCCAGTTGCTCCCCATTTAAAAAACCAGCCATTAATCCCTGATTTAGGATCTTTAAGCCCCTGATCAAGCAACGCAAGTGTTTTTACTTTTATCTGCTTACCATCAGATGATATCAGGCTGTTAAGCGGTTTCTTCTTTCCGTTGATTACAAACAGATCGTAATTTGCAAACCAACTTTTGGCGCCGTGGTACACTGCAGCAAATAAATTTCCGGTAAACGGATCGTAAGCCAGGTTCTGGATACCGTAACGTGTATTACCCGTTTTTACAAAATATTTATCCAGTGGTTTTTGCGGACCAGAATGGTGTAAGTTCCCCTGCGAAAGTGGTTTCGCATACTTGTCCCAGTCGGTGGTATCATATTTTAAGATTACCTGATGATCGTTATCTGTTCTGGTGGTATCGCCATAAATACCGTAGGCCACATAAAGATACTTTTTTGCGGTATTGGAGCTGCCTATTTCGGGTGCAAAGGCAACACCATCTATCCCCGAACAGGCAAAACGGTGTGCTATGTGTGTATTGCCCGATTTTACCTTTGCTTTGTAATCATTTACAGCTTCTTTAAGGTAAACAGTTTGTAACAGCTCTTCTTTTTCAGCATCCATGTTTGGCCTGACAATTTTTGAAGGATCGAATATAGCGATGTAAAATCCATCTTCATTCTCTGTTTCGATACCCAGTTCTTTTTTGATGCCTTTGCCTATTGCATCGTTTTTATATTCCAACGATCCATAAATCTTTCCGTCATTGCCAAAGTCAAGATCACCTAAATGCCCTACAAAACCCGTTACACTTCCGATTAATTTGCCATTAATGTCTGTTTTAATGAGTTTATCCGTAAAAGAAAAATAAACATATCCTTTGGCCTGGTCTACCACTACACCCTGCACATGCATAGCGCCCTGTTTCCCCGAATAAATCGTATCGGGCAGGTTTAGGATCTGCGCTTGCGATCCAGCGATAAAAGCGGTAAAAATGATGAAGAATAGAAAAAGTTTTTTCATTGATGTTTGCAAACTTATCTAAACCTGGTTAGAAGTGGGTTAAATTAATGTTAGCTTGTGGTAATTAATCTGTTGCCGGTTAAATAATATACCCTGTTAACATCCATCAACAGGGATATTCATCAACTAAACTAATTTTCTGCAGGTAAACGGTCTTTTTGTGTTTTATCGCGGTTAAAGCGGTAAGTAAGGGTAAGCTTGGTTAAGCGGCCAACAAATTTGTATTCAGATTCGAACTGATAATCGGGTGTAATAAACTGTTGCTTTACCACCTGCGAATCGAACAGATTGGTTATGCCTAGCACAACCGATAATTTATCGTTAAATAAATCTTTACTTATGGCAATGTTCGCACGGTATTGGGCTGCAGTGGTTGATTGCACATCAGCATTTTTCCCCCTGTAATTAAATGCATACTCAATGGCCAGGCTTTTAGGGAAATTCATTCTCGAACTGATCCTTGTAAACCATGTTTTGTTGGATGTTCCGTATTCTTTGCCCTCAAATTCGCCATTTTGTTTGAAGCCATAATAATTGAAATCCCACGAAAGTCGCCACCATTTAAAGGCGTTGTAGGTACTGGAAATCTCAAGTCCGTAACGGTCTTCGTAATCCAGGTTAACCGGTGTGGTTACAAAGAAACCTTCGGGCGTTTGGCCCAATACATTTTGGAAATAATCTTTATTGTGCGAATAATATACGGAAGGGTTGAGGTTAAATCTGCCCCATTTTTTCAGAAATGCCAGCTCAAAAGAATTGCTGTAGGTAGGGTTAAGGTCGGGATTGCCCACTACCAGGTTCCGGGTATCAGAAAGGCCCGAAAATGTATTTAACTGGTAAAAACTGGGCCGGTTTATCCTTCTGCTATAGCTAATCTGCAGATCGGTGTTCTCTTTCAGGTTATAGGTAAGGTGCAGGGTGGGGAATAAATTGATGTAATTTTTGTTTTTCAATAAAGTTGCCCTGCGGTCGGTTATGCCGATATCAGAAAGCTCTGCACGTAAACCCAGTAGATAACTTAAACGTTTAAATTTATTGGCGTACTGGGCATAAGCAGCATAGATATTCTCATCGTAATAGAGTTTATTGGTGTAATTATCCAGCAATACGCCGTTCGAATGGGTCGAATAATTACTTCTTATTGCCCTTAAATCAGCCCTGATACCTGTTTCGAAACGGGCCGATTTGGAAAATGTAGTTACAAAATCGCTTTGGATGTAGATATCGTCGCTGCTTTCGATATCCCTTGAGTTAAGGTGCGAAAGAGGATTGCCCGAAGGAAAATATTTCTGTTGGGTAATGTTCTGGTTTTCATCATCATTCCAGAAATCGTAACGTAAACTCGTCGTCCACTTCTGATCTTTATGGTCAAAAGTTTTTACATAGTTAAGTTCAAGCTCGTTATAATTCTGCGGTTCGTGGTAATCTTCGAAACGGGAAATGGCACTATCCAATACATTTTTTCCATTGTAATAACGGTATTGATAATTGGTGCTATCGTTATTTTTCTGTAGATCGTGGTAAAAACTGCCGGTCAGGGTATTTTTTTCGTTGATGTAATAATCGCCGCCGAAATAATAGCTGTAAGCATTGTCATTTCTCCCCTGATCGTTCTTCTGGTTCAGTATCGTGGTTAATCCATTCTTTACCGTGGTTTGCAGATTCTTTTCGTAAGCATAAATATTGCGGTAAAAATGGCTTACGTTGGTAAAAAGATTTACTTTTTTGGTTTTATAACTGAGGTTGATATTTCCGCTATAATAAGTTGGAGTACCCATACCGGCCTGGATAGAACCGTTTAAACCGGAAGAACTGTTTTTCTTAAGTACAATGTTAATAATCCCCGCTCCGCCCTGTGCTTCGTAACGGGCAGATGGATTGGTTATTACCTCCACTTTTTCTATGGTGTTTGCCGGAACCTGCCCCAGACCATTATTTGCGGTAAGCATCGATGGTTTGCCGTTGATTAATACGCGTACACTTCCGTTGCCCCTTAAACTTACTGTACCATTTGCATCAACATTTACCGATGGCACGTTGTTCAGTATATCGTTTGCGGTTCCTCCTTTCGACATCAGATCTTTGCCAACATTGAACACTTTTTTGTCAAGATTAAGTTCTACAGTCGATTTTTCACCTACAATATTTACCGATTTCAGCAGTTTTGCATCCTCCTGTAAAAAGACCAGACCTAAATCAATATCCTTGTCCAATTGCTGGTGCTCCAAAACATAAGGTTTGTAGGAAATAAATGCGATTTTGATCTGGTATTTACCTGGAGCAATCGAAACTGAAAAAATACCCAAACTGTCTGTAAGCGTAGTTTTTAATGTTGTATTGTCGGCAATTGATATTATGGATACCCCGGCACTGGCCAGTGGCAGTTTTGTTTTTCCGTCGAGTACCTTTCCCTTAATATTTAATGCTGCAGGTTGCTGGCCCCAACTTTGTAATCCAAATAAAAGCAAAAGTATAAGTGTTAATTTTTCAATTCTGTTCATCATCTGTGATTTCGTTTTTCGAAAATGATGAATTAAGCTTTCCAAAAATTAAATGACGGTATAAAGGGGCTTTTTGCGGCCAGATATGGTTTTATTGCTTATCGGAACGTTTTATCTGCTATTTATAATCAAACGGTATCTTAATTTGGGTATCCGTCGATAATTGCAGCTTATAAAAACTGCATGTATTTGTTAAGATTGGCCCTGTAGGCATCAGAAACCGGTATTAAATGCCCATTAACCACAAGCGTTTTGCCTTCGGCACCATCTATTTTAGTGAGGTTAACGATAAAAGAGCGGTGCACCCTTAAAAAGATATGCTGCGGAAGTTTTTGCCCAATAATTTTTAATGAGGAGTGGATGCAGTAATCCTCTTTATGCAACCGGATTTTAACATAATCGCCGGTAGCTTCAAAA
>NZ_DJDT01000084.1 GCF_002432345.1 Pedobacter sp. UBA5917 | reverse complement strand
GCAGGAATATTTAACTGAACGGTAAGTGCAAGCCTTAATCTTAATGAGTTGGCAAATTTTTTCCATTTGGTGAGGTCGCCGCCGTATAAAATATCAGGGCTAAACTTATCGCCCGTAACCACAATCGCATCAGATGCCGCTTTTAAACGGGTTAACAGGCTGGCATAAATGCTGTTTTCATCATCGTAACCTACTGAAGGGGTCATCTCCAACGCTTTACTGTAAGGCACCGGTCCGTAAGTTCCCACCATCATGGCATATACATAACATTCCCATATATTGAGGATCTGGATGCGGTTAGCATAACCGGGATTATTTTTATACAGTTCGCGGAGCTGTTTTAAATTACCCAATACCTCCACATAGGTTTGTTGCCAATAGGTATCGTTTCCGCCATTGTAACGGCCGCTTTTATTGATGATATGGCTATATTCCCATAAAAAATCAACGTTATTGTTGCCCATCAGGTCGGCGGTACGTTTTACTGTACTCGAAAACACCGGCTCTGCATCTGGTGTTAAAAACTGGGCGGGATTGGTATTAATTTCTTCAAAATCTTTGGTACAGGACGATAATATCCCGATGGCCATAAAACTGAGTATGTATATAATCTTTTTCATTTCTCTTTATCCTTAAAATGATACTTTTAAATCGAATCCGTAGTTAACAAAAGGCAACGATCCACCCTGCTCCAGCCCGAGCGCATTGCCCGAAGTATTGGCGGATTCAGGATCGATTCCCCTTGGCGTTTTTTTATAGATCGTCCATACATTCCGGGCTACGAATGAAAGCCTTGCCGATTGGAGTGGGGTTTTAAGCAACCACCTAGATGGTGCGGTGAAACCAAAAATTAACTGGTTCAGTTTAACGTAGGAAGCATCGTAGATCATCAAACTGGCCATGTTTTGTGCATTTGGCCAATAAATAAATGGATTTACGCTGATTACGTTAACTTTATCGGCAATCATCCGGCCATTGGCATCAAGGATGAGGTTACCGCTTGCATCCCTTTTGGGGCTGTATCCCACCGTTTGCATCCCTTTTCTACGGGCAGCATCGGGATAAGGTTTATTATAAAGCTGTGTGATACCCGCGAGTTCGGTTCCACTTTCGCCCAGAATCACATTACTGAAATAGAAATCGTCGCGGCCATCGATACTCATTAAAGAAGTCCCCAAGAAATTGGCCTGGGTCTGACTGCCTGAATAAAGGCTTCCGCCCATTTTTACCGATACGTTAAAACTGAAATCGAAGTTTTTATACCTCACATTAGAACCAATCGACCCTAACCATTTGGGCTGAAAATTGCCCAGGTATACATCAGCATCAGGATATGGCCTGCCATAAGAAGTACCGGCACTGGCAACATCGTTTACAATTACTTTCCCTGAGGCATCACGGTAAAAATCTATCCCCAGTAAATCGCCGATCGGTCTGCCCACAATGGCATTCACACTTACATTGTATATACCGCCCAACCTGAATTTATTGATCCCTTCGGCCAATGAAACTACTTTATTGCGGTTGGCCGACCAGTTGGCGATAACACTCCAGGTTACATTTTTGGTTTTAATTGGCGTAGCATTTAAGGTAAGCTCCATACCTTTATTTTCAATTTCACCGGCATTTACAATCCTGTTGGTGAAACCAGTTTCAACGGGCACCTGCGAATCGAAGATCTGGTTGGAAGTTTTCGATTTATAAACCGTAGCATCTAAACTTAACCGATTGTTCAAGAACCTTAATTCGAGTCCAAGCTCTGTTGAAGATGTTTGCTCCGGTTTGAGATCAGGGTTTTTAAAGGTGTTTTCGTAATTCAGGATCGGCAATCCATTAAAAATCCCATCGGTTTGGAAGGAAGAGCGCAAAGCATAAGGATTGGTATCTTTACCCACTTTAGCGAAAGAAGCCCTGATTTTTCCAAAGCTTAAAATTGATTTGGCCGGTATTTTAAAGAAATCGCTGAATACAAAACTACCACTTACCGAGGGGTAAAAGAACGACCAGTTCTCCGGCCCTAAGGATGACGACCAGTCGTTACGTCCGGTTACATCCAGGAACAGGTAATTGTTATAACCAATGGTTGCGGTACCAAAAATCGAATTTTTCCTGAATTTGGATGGATTTTCGGAAATGGTTGGCAGCACGGCCGAGTTGGCCATATTCATCATATCGTGGATCTGCAGGGAGTTGGTTTGCCCCGTTACCCTTAAAGTATTCCGGTTGTTTAAGTTCCCTCCCAGGTTGGCCGAAAGGCTAAAGTGTTTGTTGAGGTTTTTATTGTACATCAAAAGCCCTTCAATATTCCAGTTCTGATTATTGTCGGTAAATTCGCGGTACTGCCCCAACGGGTTTCTCAAACCTCCTTTATCAATAAATACCATGGCATTGCCAAAAGTAAGATCGGCAGCAATCTGCGTTCTGAATTTCAGGTCTTTTAACAGGCCAATAGTTGCAGTTACGCCACCAATTACCCTGTTCTTTTTATCGGCATTGTAATTTTCGTTAAGCGACCAGTAAGGGTTTTCGTATCCCTGCTGACTGGTTGCGGTATAGGCAAATGAATTGCCGCTGGCATCTTTCCAGGGGATGAGGTCGTTGGTACGGAAACTCCTCATCATTACAGCTGCAGCATTCATGGGGCTGTTTACATCCAGGTTCCTCGAAACACGGTTTTCAACTTTCTCATCAAAATATTGCAACCTGGTATCGATCCTTAACCATGGCGAAAAGTTTTTAGATCCATTTAAAGCCAGGTTATGCCTGTTTACGATATTTTGTCCTTCTATTACATCGTTACCATTGGTGTAGGTATAAGAGGCCCTGAAAGATGAAGTACCATCGCCAGCGCTAAATGACAGGTTCTGTACGCCTGTGAAACTGGTATTGTAAAAATCGGTCACGTTATTGGGCTGTGGACGGTACTCGCCCGGTACGCCAGAATAAGAAGCATAAGGCTGCCCCAACATGGGCGCACCAAAACTCCGCGTATCGTTACCCATGCGCATGGTTGGCGCAGCCGGATTGCTTAAATCGATCCTGTTGGTATTGGCCATGTGGCTATCGGCCCCTTCTCCATAAACATTCTGGTATTCGGGGTATTCGGAAATGGTATTCATCATTACATTTGAGTTGAAGGAAATACCAAAACCTTTACTCTTTTTTCCTTTTTTAGTGGTGATCAAAATCGCACCATTTGCTGCACTCGATCCGTAAAGGGCAGCAGCATTTGGTCCTTTTAAAACCTCCATACTTTCAATATCGTCGGGATTTACGGCACTGGCACCGTTACCATAATCGAGGTTACCGATGCCCCCGTTCTGTCCGTGGGAGTTATCGATCGGGATACCATCAACTACCCAAAGTGGTTCGTTATTGCCCGATACAGAATTGATCCCCCGTAAAAGCACCTTGGTTGACCCGGTAGCCTGACCACTGGTGATGATCTGTAAACCTGCAACTTTGCCTTCGAGCATGTTCGTGATGTTAATGTCGCGGGCTTCGGTCAGTTCGTCGGTATTGATACCCTGCCTCGCGTATCCCAGTGATTTAGAATCGCGGCTGATGTTGAGTGCGGTTACCACTACCTCGTTCAGGTTAGAGGCATCTTCTGTTAAGCGGATAACCAATGTTTGTTTGCCATCTACATTTATGGCCTGTGTTTTATAACCTACATACCCTACATTTAATACAGCCGTTTTGGCGTTTGGTACGGTAATGCTGAATTCGCCTTTTGAGTTGGTAGAGGTTCGGACGGTAGATTCTTTTAGGGATAGTGTTGCCCCGGGTAAGCCCTTACCCGTTTCATCTAAAACCCTTCCTTTAATGATAACACCCTGCCCGAAGCTCGTAAAGGCTACAGCGCATGCCATCATCAGCATGAGTAGTTTCAATTTCATATTTGGTTTATATTTGGTTCGTTATTGACAGTGAAATTCGCATTCTCTAATTAAAAAAAGCTTAATAATTGATTAATTAAATGCAGAATGCAGTGTTTTTTGAAATAAATTGGAGATGTCCGTAGATTGTGGGATAAAGAGATTTCCCATGAATGAGTGACTCATGTTACAAACCGTCATTTCGACTGAAGCGC
>NZ_DJDT01000364.1 GCF_002432345.1 Pedobacter sp. UBA5917 | reverse complement strand
TTCGGTCGAGATGACGTTTTTTATTTAGCCCTATACCTTAAACCTTATGCCCTATACCTTACTTAATAATTAAAAGTCAACCCACCGCCAAGGCCCATATCGCTATCGTAGTGCGTAGAAAGTGCAATATATTTCGTTAATATGTACCGAAGGCCTGCGGCATATTCTTTATCGGTATTTACCATAAAGTTTGCGCGTAAACGTTTCGAAACCGGTATATCTTCCCGTCCCAATTGAAACCTTAATTTTCCGTTGCCATCAATCCTGGCATCGGCAACAATCAGCATCGGTAGGGTATAGGCAATACCGGCAACAATGGTTTTGCGGTTTTCTTTATTGCTGATCTGCCCGAACATATTGCGTTCATCGCTCCCGAAAATGTTTTTTTCATCGGGATTAAATGCTTTGTAATGGTAATCGAAACCTACATAGGGGAACAACCATTGATTGCGGCCAATATATCTGCCCAGCATGGTTTCACTTTCATAACCCATCATTGCATTTGTTCCTAAATGCCACATGGTATTTAGCGACCAACGGGTTTGTGCCAGCATCAACTGTCCATCGCTACCGCTGCTCTCTATACCTACTCGACCCATTAAATGTGGCATGCGATCGTCCCAGAAGAGTTTACGCTGGGCCAGTTTTGGGTTGGGTACATCAGGGTTGGGTGGCGAATTTTCGTAACTGAACACCCTGCCCATACCGCTCATCATGTGGTATAAAATGTGGCAATGGAAAAACCAATCACCTCCATTTTCTGTAGCCGCAAATTCGATTGTATCCCTTTCCATCGGCATAATATCGAGTACGTTTTTCATCGGGGCGTAATCTCCCTGTCCGTTAATTACCCTAAAATCATGCCCATGCAGGTGCATCGGGTGACGCATCATACTGTTATTGTATAATATGATTCTTAAATTTTCACCTTTTTTGATCAGGATTTTATCCGATTCTGACACCGTTTTATTATCCAGCGTCCATACATAACGGTTCATGTTGCCTGTAAGGTCAAATTTTAATTCACGAACAGGACCTTTTGGTAAAACCGTTTTTTTAGGATCGCGTAACATGTTGTAATTCAGGGTGACAATATTGGGTATTTCATCATCCATATTCATGTCGCCCATATTCATATCGTCCATTTTGCCCATTTTTTCGGCATTTTCTGGCCCGGTAATTTCCGGATACATTACCGTATTCATGTCCATCACCTGGTTTTGCATTTTCATGCCCTTCATTTCAACCATGTTACCGTTCATGTCCATCATGTCGTTCATCATTTTCATCCCGGCGAAATATTTAAGCTTGGGCATTTTTCCGGCGGCTACTTTTTCGCCCTGCCCCAGCCATAAAGAAGCAGATTTGGTCCGGTCTTCAGGGGTTACCAAAAACTCGTAACTTTTATTTTCGGGGATGGTAACCACCACATCGTAGGTTTCGGATACTGCAATAATCAAACGGTCTACTTCAACCGGTTCTACATCATTGCCATCTGTTGCTACAACGGTGATTTTTCCACCGGCATATTTAAGCCAGAAATAGGATGAAGCCCCTGCATTGGCAATCCGTAACCTTACTTTATCACCGGCCTTAAACTGTGGTTGATGGTATTGGTTTTCTCCATTTATCAGAAATTTATCGTAATACACATCGCTAACATCCATGGCGTTCATCCTTTTCCACTCGTTGGCCACTTTGGTTTTAAAATTTCCGGTTTTAAGGGCTTCGGCATAACTCTGTGTAGTGCCTTTTTTAATCGAAAACCAATCGCTGGCTGCATGTAAACTTCTCTGCACTTCCTCCGGTTTCATATTGGTCCACTCGCTTAATACCAACGGGATGGAAGGAATATCCCATTCTTTCCGTTTTTTGATGATAAATGCACCATACATGCCGATCTGTTCCTGCAGCATCGTGTGGCTATGGTACCAGTGTGTTCCATTTTGGATGATCGGGAATTTATAAAGGTGTGTGGCGCCCGGTTTTATCGGCATCTGCGTCATATTGGGCACACCATCGTAACGGTTGGGAAGGAAAAGGCCATGCCAGTGCATAGAAGTTTCTTCCATTAATTTATTGTGCACATAAATTTCGGCCGTATCTCCCTCGGTAAAAGTTAGGGTAGGCATAGGGATGCTGCCGTTTACCGCAATGGCATGTTTGGGCTTGCCACCATAAGTTACAGTAGTATCGGTAACGTATAAATCGTAACGGACGGTTCGTGGAGGCACGTTCGAGGTAATGGTTTTTATCGGACCAAGGTTTGCTTTTGCCTTTTTAATGTTATCCATCGTGCCTGATGGGTTGCCCATATCCATGCCCTCCATATCGTCCTTTTTCTCCGTTACTTTGGTTTTTTCTTTCTCTGGCATTTTCATTCCTTTCATCTCTTGGGCACCAACGCCTAGCGAAAAGAACATTAAAATGCTGAATATTATATTTTTCATCTTTCGATATTTATCTTTTTTAAAACTGAACCTTTTCAAGGCTATCCTTCGATGCAGTTGTCCAGGCCTCTATCAATTTTTTTTCATCTTTAGTCAATACCGCGTTTTTATGGATCAATGTATACGATGCAATGGGCATGGTGCCATCCGCGATACTGTTTTCAATCGCACGCAGTTTGCTGATCTGTCTACGCAAGGTATATTCCTTAAAGTTATCAAAATTGAGCTCCGCTTTGGCCGCTTTGATGTGTTTATTAACGAACGAGTTAACTGGTTGAATTTGTGCATACCAGGGATACCGGGTATTGTTGCTATGACAATCGTAACAGGCCTTTTTAAGTATGCCGTTTACCTGATCGGGAATGGGAACAACCTTCGAAATATGATTTGGCATAGCAGATGGATCGTTATTTTGAACAGGCCTGTAAAACTGGACTGCTATTATGATCAATAGCAGTCCAATCAATATTTTCTTTACGAAAGACATCTGTTAATGCAGTGTTTCCTTAATTGCACCACAGGTAGACATGGCTTTTCCGAAATAAGGGTTTTTAATGTCCTTCACTTCGCTAAGCCAGATGGCACCTTTACCTTTGTTGTACATCGGGCACCTATCAACGTAAATTTCGCGGCCGGCGCCCAATAATTTAGTAATGTCGTAAATGTCTTTGCTCAATAGATCGAAGTGTTCGCGTTGGTGGGGAATATTGGTTCCATTTAACCCGATATGTTCGGCATGTTCTTTGGCATCATCCACTATATCCGTGTAGGTTTTTCTCTGCGAAGCGGTAAGTTTGGATTGATCGAAAGCCGCAAATGCTTTTACCAGTTCGTTGCCGGCAGCGGCAGCATTTTTGCCGTTATCAGTAACCAACGCATTTTTTAATTTTAGATAGGCATCTAAAATGGCTGTTGGACTATTTTTCAGCGCCTGATCTTCTGTAAGGTGATCTGTTTGTTTCGTAGCCGCATTTGAGCTGTATGTGCTAAAGAAAAATAAAGAAAATGCGATGCTATATAATAAAGTTTTCATGTGATTTATTTTTTAAAATGATATTACAGGGCTTTATGATGCTCCAATCAGGGCATTTAGGCCATATTAAGATTTTTAATTTTTCCCGCAGATTTAAGGAGATTACAGTTGCAGACTACCGCAGATATTATTAATTCATTTAAATCTGCGTCCCTTTTCTGCGGAATCAGCGGGAACAAAAAATCCTATATCTGAAAACTTTGTATGGATATCCTGATATCAGGATGCGGTGGACGGTAACGGTGCTG
>NZ_DJDT01000284.1 GCF_002432345.1 Pedobacter sp. UBA5917 | reverse complement strand
GATAGGTTCCTTCCTGCTCAATCGGGTTCTGGGTAGCTAAAACCATAAAAGGTTCGTCCATAATATAAGTTTGTCCATCGATGGTTACCTGGCGCTCTTCCATTACTTCAAAAAGGGCCGACTGGGTTTTAGCCGGTGCACGGTTAATTTCATCCACCAAAATAATATTGCCAAAAATGGGACCCTTTCTAAATTCAAAATCACCTGTTTTGGTATTGAAAATAGGTGTTCCCAAAACATCCGAAGGCATTAAATCGGGTGTAAACTGTACCCTCGAAAACTGTGCGTCGATTGATTTGGCAAGCAGTTTGGCACTAAGTGTTTTTGCTACACCGGGCACTCCTTCGATTAATATATGTCCATCGGCAAGTAAACCAACAATCAGAAAATCAATCACCTGTTTTTGGCCCACTATAATATTTCCAAGTACCGATCTGATCTGGTTTACGGCCGCATTTAAGGCACTTAAATCCGTACGTGGGTTAAACTGTTCTTGTTCCATTGCTTTGCGTAATTTTATAAAACTGTTCTATGCTTTCGTTTAAATTGATCAATTGTGTATCGCTTAAATCACCCATTTTGGGTGTTTCGATAAAATACCTCGTTAATGTTTTGGCCAGTGTTTCATTAATGCCTGTTTTTTCTGTCAATAGCTGTGCAAATTCACTGTCGATATCGTTGGTTTTAAGGTAATACCGGCTCCGTAGGTACTCCATAAAGTAGTTGATTTTTTTTAAGGCAATATCGAGGTTGTTCCGCTCGTGATAGTAAACACTGCCTACTACATTAACAAAGGCCAGCGATGAGTTGGTAAGCGGATCGGCAATAGGAATAATCCGCTGCCTGCGCTTGATATCGTAAAGAACAAAAATAATCAGGCCAAAAATGCTCAGGTAATAGGCGAATTTAAGCTCAGGGTGCTTAAAAAATACCCTAAGCATGTCGGTCGTGGTGTTTTCCTGTCCGGTAAAATATCCATCAAAAATTACCTGCGTATTTCCCTGCAGGTAACTCAGGGTTTTGGCAGCATATTCTGCCCCATACTTATCGAGCAGGTTAAAATTGGTATAAAAACCGGGCTCGGCAATCAGATAAAGATTGCCTTTTCCATAGCTGTAACGTATAAAGTTAGGTTTCCCATTTCCATTCACACCCAAAACAGTGGCTTTAGCAGTATCGAGCTTGTTATAATACTGACTGCCAATTCCCCTTTCGAAACCGTAACTGGCTTCGGTTTTTAAGTTTGGATTGGTAAAATTAAGTGTCCTGCCCTCAGCCGACATTGAGCCGGAAGCTTCTATTTTTAAGTCTTTTTCGATCTTCCCTAAATCATAACTGGCAATAAAGGCATCGTTGCCCGCCTGCATGTATTTTACCAGCTGATCGAAATCTGTTTTGCTGATTTCGGCCTTTTGTGCAACAATCAAATAAGCGGTTTTATTAAATTTTTTTGCTTTTAAAGTATTGTAAATGGCCGTTTTCGATTGTTTGATGTCTGCTTTGGGCAAAATATCTTTTATACGATGGTACAGGATATAGGTTCCATAAGGAATTTTATCTTTTACCGCATAAGTTGGCGCCCAGTTTGTTGGTGTAGGTTTGTTGTACTGCGCAACCAGATAGCCGAGGATCAGGATAGAACCTATGATCAGATATATTCTGTAACCTTTCATCTAATCTGGCCGTTAAACTGGTTAAACGATTGCTTGATGGGCTCAAACTTCACTTCATCAACAGGAAAATCGCCATACCAGATATAATCGAACTGGAGCGTGAGCCGCCCGAAATCATTTCTGAGTTCGGATTTATTGATTTCCATTAAATAGTTGTAATTGGTTTTATCGGGCTGCCAATAAATCATTTCTGCATCGCTCAATGTTTTTAGTGTCCTTAAATATAAAAGCCTCACTGCCAAACGGAATTTCTTTTCGGCGATTAATCTTTGCAGCTCCTTTTCATAGTCTATTTCGTGGATGTTTTCGGTAATTACATCGTAAGGAAGAATGGTTTCCTTTGATTTCTTCCTGAATATATTTTCGGTACCAATAGCTTTTATCACGATGTACAGTACAACTGCTATGCCCAGTCCGATAAAAATATACCTCGAAAAAGGATTGGCAGCGGCACCTGTGAAAAGCCTCCCGATCATACTCCAGAACCACATCCAGAATCTGTCCCACCAGGATAACTGCTCCTGGCCAATTTCATCATATTGGAATTCTTTCTGCTCTTTATAATTGCTTAACGAGTCTTTATCAAACTTAGATGCTGTAATCTTTGCACTGTCGATACGTATTACCTGGGCTTTTGGCTTGGGTTTAACGCTTTGCGCATTGCTGATTACCGGAATAAAAAACAAAAGAAAAACAAGAAGATATCGGAAGGGGAGGCGTTGCATTTTAATATTCTTCTGGTCTGGTATCTATCGGTTTTTCGGTGCTGCCGAAATTAGAAATGCGTTCCATTAACCCAATGCTTTCTTTCTGCTCTACCAGACTGAAATATGCCAACGAAATTGTTATGATAGGAATGATGGTAAAAACCTGGCAAAGCGATTGCAGCACAGTGGTAATCATGGTTAATGTTAACGACATGTGGGGTGATTTGTGTGTAAACATGCCGATCATGTTGAACAAACTGGTGGGTAAAACAACCATGCTCATACAGGCATAAACAATAATCCACACTACAATGAGGGTACCAAACGTAACCCAGAAATTATCTTTAATCAATGCGAAACTCCTGCTAAAGGAATGGCCCAATGAGCCATTTTCCATTATCATGATCGGAAAAAACATGCATACATAAGGAAATAACCAAAGACCGGGTACCAGACAGAATACAAGGGCTACGGCCAACATGAGGGCCAGTGCAATGGAACTCCAGAAAACCCTGAAAAAATAATATTTAAAATAGACCCAAACCTCATCGATGGTAGGTATTTCGTTTCCTTTTTTAACATAAATGGCGATATATGAATGTAAAGCCACAGTGATACTGTTATATGAAAATAAGGAGAATAAAATAGACAAAAAATATTCTAAGCCATACAGGGAGCCAATGCCAAATCTGTCTGTTTTTCCCTCAATACCGATGGTATTAATAATGTTGACCATTTTATATTGCTGTAATAACATGGTTAACATACTGGCGGCAACAAATAAACCGCAAAATGTAAAATATACCTTGATGAGTGGTTTAAAATTCTGCCGCATAAAGGTGAAAGTATCGTTTATCACCTGCCCAAAATCTCTTCTTTTCTTAAATTCTATTTTAGCAATCATGTTAATCTAGTGTAGGTTGTTTGCGGTAAACTTTAGTGGGGTAAATAAATACATACCAATTGATAAAAGCAGCAGACGATATCAATATGAACAAGCTTAACCAAATGGGCATTTCGGTATGGCGGGTAACAAAACTTTCGAAAAAGGCAGCCACAATAAAGATGGGTATGAGGCCGATCACGATTTTTAACCCATCTTTGGCTCCCTTAAGCACCGATGCCATGCGGGTATAGGTTTTTGGAAATAGCAGGCTGTTGCCCAAAATTAAACCGGCGGCACCTGCAAGTACAATGGCCGATATTTCGAGAGTACCATGGATCCAGATGACCAGAACAGATTTGAAACCTAAGCCCTTGCTAAAAAAGAAATATTGGAAGGAGCCCAGCATAATCCCGTTTCTGAACAATGAAACAATGGAACCGAACGAAAATATAATGCCCAGCACAAAAGTATATAAGGCTACAAAAATGTTATTTGAGCCGATCTGCAAAAACATCATAAATGGGTTGTCCTGCTTGTATACCCCAAACGGATCACCTTTAGCAATGCTCTCATTGGTCATGTTTACATAACCATCGCCCATAATTAAACGCACAAAAGTATCGTCGTATTTGGCCGATAATGCCCCTATGGCACAGGAAATCAGAAAAAAAGCAAGGGCATAAAATACCTGCTTTCTGTGTTTTAAAAAGATTAACGGCAATTCGGTTTTCCAGAAGGAAATAAACCTGTTCGATTTCTCTTTTTTGTTCTTATAAACCGATTGATGCAGTTTTGAGGCCAGGCCATTTAAATAGGCAGTGGTTTTGGAGTTGGGATAAAAAGTTTTGGAGTAGGCAAGATCGTTGGTGATTTCGATAAACTGGTTGGCCACTTCATCCGGATTGGCTTGTTGCATGGAGTCGTAATGTTGCCACTTTTCCGAATTCTGTTTAACAAATAATGCTTCTCTCATCTAATGGTGCCAAATGTTGGGTTAAAATAGTTAATTTTTTATTGAAATGAAATCACAATTAATGTTTGCCCCTAAACAAATATACATAGATGTATGCTCTAAACTGAAAAATATAAGAAAACTTTAGTTCGAAAAAAATACAGGCGGATTTATACCGATTATCTTTAAAAAAAATTATGTTTGAATATGGATAGCATCAGGATTAGCACTGCTCAAAATATTGATATTGATTATGAAATTGCCGGATTGGGGGAGCGGATAGCCGCGAGGTGTATTGATCTGGCCATATTTGTATTTATTGCAATCATCACGCTGGTGGTGATGGGCGCCGCAGCTATGGCAACTTCCGGAAATGGTGCGCTGGTTATCCTTTTTGTTTTCATCGCGATATTTGCCTTTTACGACCTGGTTTGCGAAATTACCATGGATGGGCAAACACTTGGAAAGAAAGTGCTTAAGATAAAAGTGATCAGCATTGATGGTACACAGCCAACTTTCGGGCAATATATTTTTAGGTGGCTGTTCAGGATGATCGATTTTGGTTTCCCTTTCGGTTGGGGCGTAGTGGCGCTGGTTTCTGTTGTTGTAACCGAAAAACACCAACGCTTGGGCGATATATTGGCCAAAACTACATTGATCAAAACCAAGCCCCGTACAGCGTTTGAAAGCGTGCCCTTCAGTTTCAACATCCCTGATGAGTATGAGCCTAAATTTAAAGAGGTTTTACATTTAAACGATCGCGATATTGAATTGGTACACGATGTGCTTACAGGTTATTACCAAACCGGAAATGCAAACCTGATTTATACCATGGCTGCCAAAATAAAGGAACACATTGTTGCTACGGTACCCGAAGGGATGAACGAGTTACAGTTTTTGGAAACAGTGCTGAAAGATTATAACCACTTAACAGCCAGCATGACAGTTTAGAAACGTTAGCTAAAAAACATTTTGTGGATGTAGGAGAGCATTACAAAATTACCCACTGCAATTACCAGTATTTTAAAGATTAAGGAATGCTGTTTGATTTTTAGCCGATACAATAAACCAGCGGATATAAACAGAAACAGCAATGGGATAGTTGGCGGATAAAGCGACCAGCTTTTTGATAAATCGCCCTGCATCAGGGCAATCAATGATCTTTGGAAACCACATCCCGGACAGTCGATCCCGGTTAAAGTTTTAAATGGACAGGCTATTAAATGATTTTGCAGCCAATCAAACACGTTGATTGAGCTGCAAAATATAAATATGGTGAACATACTGATTAAACTACCGGTGGAGGGGTATCGTTCGGAGTATTCTGGTTATCAGTTGGTTTGTTAAAAGGATTATTTGGGCTGTTAAAAGGGTTATTGGGGTTGTTGAAAGGGTTATTTCCAAAGCCGCCATTTTGTGCTTCTGCTGCCGATGGGCCTAAATATGTTGCAGAACCAAATCCTAAAATAGGCCAGAAAATATAAAAGAACAAGATCAAACCTACTGTAAAACCTTCTGATTTGCCAAAGCTCTTGCTTAATAAGTTTGTTGCCCAGATTCCAAAAACAATATTAACGCAGGGGATAAGTAACCATAATACCCAGATCATTGGTTTGCCAATAATTTCGACCCAAACGATGATGTTATAAATAGGAATAAGAGCTGCCCAGCCTGGTTTCCCTGCTTTTTCGAACACTTTCCACATGCCGGCAATATAAAGAACAAATATTGCCAGGTACAGGATTCCACCTACCACACCAATGCCCGCGGCTATTCCGCTTGAAGAATCATACTCATTCATAATCTACTGTTTTTAAGGTGATTTAATTTAAATAGTTAAACTAAAGTAATTTTTTTAATTTAAAAACAGAATAAATAAGGGTTAAATTATTTCAACACATTGACCACTTTTGTTGATAAAGCTTCTGCCCATTGGCCATACATTTTAGCGCTTGGATGCAGGCCGTCGTCGGCAATTAAAGATTTATCGGTAGCCGCATTTCTTGATGCCGGAGTAATGTTGGTGTAGCTTACACCTGCTGAGCGCGCGATTTCCTGGTTTGCAGCATTAAAATTATCGATTTCCGCTGCAATGGTTTCAGCACTTCTGCCCGAGTTTTTGGCAAAAGGGGTAACGCCCCAATCGGGGATAGAAACCACAAAAACTTTACGCTTATCGCCACCTACAAATGCAATTGCCGTTTGTAACAATTCTGCGAACTCTTTTTTGTAAGTGTTAAGCGGGTAGCCACGGTATTGGTTATTCACACCAATTAATAGCGTAACAAAGCTATAGGTTCCGTTTAGGTTCTCTTTTTTTATGGCGGCCTGTAGTTCATCTGTAGTCCATCCTGTGGTAGCTATAATTTTAGGATTGGATACATTATTTCCATTGGCTTTTAGCATAGCCTGAAGCTGGTAAGGGAACGATTCTGTCTGTTTTACAGATTCGCCTATGGTGTAAGAATCCCCAAGGGCCAGATAAGTAAAATTACCAGTTCCATTTGATAGGTTTGTAGGCTGTTCGATAACAGGTTCGTTAATCATGGGCGTTTGTTTTGTACAGCCCGAAGTTAAGAAAGAAAATAAAACGAGGTTCAATAAAATCTTCATAGCCTAATCTACGAAGTAGCTTTAATCTTAGTTTTATTTTAATACGCTGATCAATTGTTTTCTAAAAGCAGGATCTGTAATAATGGCGTCTTCAAAATCTCCAAAATTCCGGTCGATCATGGCATTTTCTGTTTCGGTTAAGTTGTTAAAGAAAAAAGCACAGGATATTTTCCCTCCTTTTTTGTCGGTCAGGTAAAAAGCATCGGTTAAAACAAATGCAGTTGAACCACTTTTTTGTCCGAGGTGACGAAAAGCGTTCTGATTATCGGGATTTGCCATTGGCCATTCCATAATCTGATCAAGCGTACGCTGAACTTCAGCTTTAAAATAATTCCGGCTGTTAATCTTCTGCATAATACTAACATAGTTGGCAGTAGTTGAAGCCACTAATCTATCCGACCAGATTTTCTGCAATCTTAACGATAGGTTTTTAAAATTGAAGGTCTTTATAAATGCAGGATCTGTTTTTAACTTCAAGTGGTTGCTTTCGCACTTTTTCCTGTATTCTTCCAATGGCATTGCTTTTAGCTGTTTAGCCCAGGTTTCTTCATCAATGTTTTCAGGTTTTAAGCAAGTCATTAATGCGCCTGCCGTGAAGTAGAAATACGGGGTATGTTCTTTTAGCTTTAATGATTTGATATTTCGGTTAATATTGGCTAAACCCAACAAATCTTCAAGGTATTCGGTATTGGCATTTGAGCTAAACTCGATCATTCCTTTGGCTATCTGCAATAAAGAAACAAAGTCGCCTTTTTTCTTTTTAATGGATTTTAGCCATGCTATATGTGCGCCTCCATCGGTAGAGGGAACATAGTATTTGTAAAGTTCGCTTACTACAATTTTCTGCTGCGGATCAAGCTTTTTAGATGCTACCTGGTTGGCAAACTCGATGGCGATAATGGTTTTGGCCGCACTAGCGAGGGGCATTAATTGGTTGCCGTTATAATTGAGCACTTTTTTATCCTGCTCAACAAGTACAAAGGCCGCTTTTTTGGGGTTATCCTTTATAAATTTAATCACCTCTTGCAGGTGCTGTGCAGAAACGCCGGTTGTGGCCATAACACATAAAAAAATAAGGAATAACCTGCCCACTATATCAGTTTCATTTTAAAAAGGTTGGCGATGTGGTTTTTAAGTTTTTCCTTTACTTCTTCCATATCCAGTTGATAACCGAGCTCATTTGCCAAAGAAGTTACCGCTTTATCATCAATACCGCAGGGAACAATATTTTTGAAATAATCGAGATCTACATTTACATTAAAAGCGAAGCCGTGCATGGTAACCCAACGGCTGCAGCGTACGCCCATGGCGCAGATTTTGCGCGCGTTTTCGTTGTCGGCATCTAACCAAACACCGGTATAACCAGGGTAGCGGCCCGCTTCTATACCATAATCTTTTAAAGTCAATATCACCGCTTCTTCCAGTGTACGCAGGTATAAGTGGATGTCGGTAAAGAAATTATCGAGATCAAGAATAGGGTAACCTACAATCTGCCCCGGGCCGTGGTAGGTAATATCACCACCCCGGTTTATTTTGTAATACGTAGCTTTTTTATCCTTTAGCCCTTGCTCGTCTAACAATAAATTTTCGGGGTGACCGCTTTTGCCTAATGTGTACACGTGGGGGTGTTCGCAAAAAACCAAGTGGTTGGGCGTGGGTTTTTGAGTATTGTTTACACGGTTTTCTGTTTTAATAGCCACCGTTTTATTCAGTAAATCTTCCTGTTTATCCCAGGCTTCCTGGTAATCGGTTAAACCCCAATCGCTAAAAATGGTAGGGGCCAGATCGGCTGCAATTACTTTTTCTGCTGTCTCGTTCATCGCTGTATATTTTTAAGAATTGCCTGCCACGTAACCCAACATGTAACCATCGTTGGTTTTAAAATAGTTTACGCTAAGCTCACGCGTACCATTAGGAAGCTCAACTATGGCATTTAGCGATCCCTCACTTTTCAATTTAAACGGTTTGATATGGATATGCTGTTTAAATTCCAGCCCTTTTTTGCCATGCCACTTATAAATGGCCTCTTTGGCACACCAGGCCACATATAAACCTTCGGTATTATCGCCAATCTGTTTCTGGGCAAGTTCTACATCGCTCAAAAATTTGTGTTTAATACTTTTTATCTTGTGTTTGATCAGTTCGATATCAACCCCAACAGGGTGGTCTTTGCTGATCATTACTGCAGCATAATCAAAAGAATGACTTAATGAAATGTGGTAATCGAAATTAACCAGGTAAGGTTTGCCGTGTTCATCAAACTGGCAATCGATGTATTCGGTGGTGTTAAGCATTGTTCTCAACAACAACCTCGTGCTGAGCCAATGCAGCAATCTTTTGCCGCTGTTTAACGAAGATATAATATCACGTTCATGCTGCTTAAGCTGCAGTCCGGCCAACAATTCCTCTTCCGTTTCCTCAATTTTCCAAATTGCTAAAACAGAATGCTGATCAATATTTTTATTGTAAACGATTGGCATTGATTAAATTGGAGATTACATGCAAAATTATCTTAAATAAATGATAATTTAGGCCAAAAATACGCATAAAAATGATATTATCTGATAGCAGGATATTAGAAGAAATTGAGAAGGGTACAATCATCATCGAGCCTTTTAAACGCGAATGTTTGGGAACAAACTCGTATGATGTTCATTTGGGAAAATATTTGGCTACCTATAAAAGCCGTGTATTGGATGCAAAAGCGCACAACGAGATCGAGCATTTCGAAATCCCCAAAGACGGCTTTGTTCTTCATCCTGGTGTTTTATATCTGGGCGTAACATTAGAATACACCGAAACACACAAACATGTTCCTTTTTTAGAAGGGAAAAGCAGCACAGGTCGTTTAGGGATCGATATCCATGCAACCGCCGGAAAAGGAGATGTGGGGTTCTGTAACACCTGGACATTGGAGATATCGGTGGCACAGCCTGTTAAAATTTATGCAGGTATGCCGATAGGTCAGTTAATCTATTTCGCTGTAGAAGGTAATATCGAAACCATGTATAACTCAAAAGGAAACGCCAAATACAATAATAAAACTACAAGGCCGGTAGAGAGTATGATGTGGAAGAATAAGTTCTAGCGATTGGTTAATTTCTAGGATTGTTGGGAATGGTTAATCGTATAAATTGGTTAATCGGTTAACTGCGTTCAATTGCTAAATTGTTAGATTGTTGTATTGTAAACCGCTAAAACCTTAACTTTCTTAACTTCTTAATGGTCAATTTATGGTTAACTGTTTACCCTTCGACTACGCTCAGGGGGTTAATCGGTTAACTGTGTTGTGGCGATTGCTAAATTGTTCGATTGCTGTATTGCAAACTGCTAAAACCTTAACTTTCTTAACTTCTTAATGGTCATTTATGGTTAACTGTATAAATTGGTTAATCGGTTAACTGTGTTGTGGCGATTGCTAAACCGATCGCTAGGTTTGAACATTGTGATTTGATTATTGGTAATTGATTATGATGGTTAACTGTGTACTGCAAATCGCCAAATAAAGCTATTAGAAACCATGCTCTCCTGGGGCGGATGCTTTCTACTACTCATGAGAGTTCGCTGCACACTGCAGGAAGGTTTCATTAAAATCGTTTATCAATGGTTAAGTCAACGCTAATCGCTTAACGCCTATCTCAGCGCTATACTAACTAAATTTCACGGTAACTTCATAAAAGTATGCCACAGGTTTTGTACCTTGAGGCTTATTTATATTACCTAACCACATGAAACCCAGAATTATTCTCGCACTCAGTTTTGTCTGTTTATTGCTCGGATTTACCGCATTTAAAATGGACGATGACCCCTTCAGTCAGCTCTTACAAAAATTCGAAGATTACACCAGCAAATACCCACAGGAAAAAGTCCATCTTCATTTAGATAAGCCCTATTACGCCATTGGAGACGATATTTGGTTCAAAGCCTATGTTGTAAATACCAAAACTTCGGCCCCATCAAACATCAGTAAAATACTTTATGTAGAGCTGATTAACGAAAAAGATTCCCTTAAAAAAATGCTAAAATTGCCTATAATGGGCGGCATCACCTGGGGCGATTTTAAGCTTACAGATTCACTTGGCGAGGGCAATTACCGCATCAGGGCATATACCAATTACATGCGGAATTTTGGTACAGATTTCTTCTTCGATAAGACAATTAAGATCGGAAACAGTTGGGCTAACAAAGTTTTTACAAAAACCACCTATAACTTTACCAAAGAAAACAATGCCGATAAAGTAAGTGCCACAGTTCATTTCGAGGATAAAAACGGAGTGGCTTATAGCGAGAATGAGGTAAGTTATGATGTGCAGTTAGATTATCGCTCAGTTGCAAAAGGCAAAGTAAAAACCAGTTTAACCGGTGATGCCGTAATCAATTTTGCCAATAGCCAGCCCTTTACCAATAAATCGGGTAAGATTGTAGCCACCATTACCCTTGATAACAAACAGAAAGTAATCAAATCAATCCCGATCACTTCAACCTCAAATGATGTAGATGTTCAGTTTATGCCGGAAGGAGGATCACTGATAGAAGAACTGCCTCAAAAAGTGGCAATAAAAGCAGTAAACTCAAGTGGTAAGGGCGAAGATGTAGAAGGTACCATTGTTGATGATGCCGGAGCCGAAGTAACCAGTTTTGCAACGAGTTACCTGGGAATGGGCAATTTTGTTTTTAACAACCAGGCCGGAAAATCATATTCTGCTAAAATTAAGTTTAAAGATGGATCCCAGAAAACTATAAAACTTCCTACAGCATCCAAAAGTGGTTATACGGTTTCCTTAAATGCACTGGATACCGGTAAAGTAACGCTTAAAATTTTGGCCAGTGCCGATCTGGTAAACGGCGAAGAGTTGAAAGTTGTAGCGCAGCACGGTGGAAACGTGTATTACGTCTCAAAAGCTAAAATGGATAAGCAGGTGCTATTGGCCAATATCCCTAAAAAGAACCTGCCAACCGGAATTGTCCAGTTCACTTTGTTCTCGGGAGCCAACCAGCCTGTTGCGGAGCGCTTGATCTTTGTAAACAATAAATCTGGTTTGATCGATTTATCGCTTAATTCATCTGGGGCTTCGACAGCGAAAAAGGGAAAAGCCACCTTTACTTTCGATGCTGTTAATGGCGGACAACCGGTACTGGGCAGTTTCTCTGTTGCCGTTACCAATGCAACCAAGGTAGCTCCTGATGAAGATAACGAATCGAATATCCTTACCTCTCTATTGCTTACTTCTGACTTGACCGGTTATGTGGAGAAACCCAACCACTATTTTTTGAAAGATGATATTCAGACCCAAAAAGAGCTCGATAACCTGATGTTAACACAGGGCTGGAGAAGGTTTATTTGGAAAAATATCATCAATAACGTTGGTCCGGCCATTACCTATAAACCCGAACAATCTATTACCATCAGCGGTACAGTAACCAAAGGGAATAAACCTGTTCCGGGTGGAAAAGTAATGTTAATGGCTACAAAAGGAACGATGTACATTTTGGATACCGTTACCAATGCAGAGGGGAAATTCGTTTTCGATAATCTTGAATTTAGCGACAGTACAAAATTTGTGGTACAGGCCAGAACCAAAACCGAACGTAAGTTTGTTGATATCAACCTCGATGTTGTTCCAGGCCAGATTGTAACCAAAAATAAAAACGGTGCCGATATTGATGTAAATGTGAACAATACCTTAATGAAATATATTAAGGAAAGTGATAACTATTTTAACGAGATGACCCGCTTGGGCTTACTCGAAAGAACCATTAAACTGGAAGAGGTAACCATTACCGAAAAGAAAAACCCCGCTAAAAATTCCTCAAACCTGAATGGCGCGGGTAGGGCTGATTATGTAATGACGGCCGATCAATTGTCTACCTGTGTAACCCTTTCGCAATGCTTGCAGGGCCGTTTGCCGGGGGTGATTTTTAGAGGGAATGTACCTTATTTAATGCGCAGCCAAAATACCCCGGTCCAGATTATTGTTGATGGAATGCAAATGGAAGCCGATTTTCTTGATAACGTGGTTCCTTCTGATGTTGAATCTATAGAATTGCTGAAAAGTATTGGAAATACGGCAATTTATGGTTCGCAGGGTAGTGGCGGGGTGATTATCATCACCACTAAACGGGGCGACGGAGGAAGAAGCACTAATCGTTATGCGCCGGGTATTGTAACCTTAAACCCTAAAGGATTCTCGATTTCGCGTGCCTTTTATTCGCCAAAATACGATGCTGAAAGCACCAGCAGCAGGGCCGATTTAAGAACAACAATTTATTGGAACCCACAGGTGGTGGCAGAAAAAGACGGAAAAGCAAAGTTCGAATTCTATAACGCCGACGAACCTGGAAATTACCGCGTCGTGATTGAAGGGATCGATGCCTCGGGCCATTTGGGCAGAAAAGTTTATACTTATGATGTGAAATAGTAAAAAATAGATAAATTTGAATTAGTATGCATGCATAGCTTGTGTGTGTTTGTCTTGATTCTCAGTATTTGATACTCAATACTCAAATCTTGATACTATATTTTCAAATCCTGATACTATTTACAATATGAATACAATAAAAGTAAGTGTTAAAGACCGTTTAGCAACCATTACATTGGATAGGGGTAAATCGAACGCTTTAAACCGCGAGCTGATTACCGAACTTAATGATATGCTTAAAAATATCGCTGCCGATGATAATATCGGCGGCGTAATTTTAACCGGAACCGCACCTTTTTTTTCTGCAGGTTTAGATTTGATAGAACTCTATAACTATAACGAAGAGGAAGCTAAATCTTTCTGGGAATTGTTTCTAGGCTTTACAGCTAATATGGTTGCTTTTAAAAAACCGATTATTGCAGCCATCAGTGGCCATAGTCCGGCAGGTGGTTGTGTGATGGCCCTGGCTTGCGATTATCGTATTATGGCCGAAGGGCAATATATTATCGGTTTAAATGAAGTGCCCGTAGGTATTATTGTGCCAAACAGTATTTTCCAGTTATATGCTTTTTGGATAGGCAAAGCCGAAGCTAGCCGTAGTTTGCTTTCGGGCAAATTGTACAGCCCGGAGGAGGCCTTAAAAGCAGGTTTGGTGGATGAAGTGGTTAAAAACGAAAGCATGCTTACAGCTGCTGAACGTAAAATTAAAAAGTACATGGAACTCGAAAGCAATACATGGTCGCAAAGTAAGCTTAATATCCGCGAAGAACTCATTGCTGCGGTATCGGCCGATCAATCAGAAACTTTGGAGAAAATGTTGGCCCAATGGTGGTCGCCGGCAACACGCCATATTTTGCAAACGATTTTAGCTAATCTGCAACGGAAATAGTTATCAGTTGGCGGTTTGCAGTTTTCAATTAACGGTTTGATGTAAACAATTTGACTATCAACTATGAACCATTAAACCATTAACCAGTTTATACGATTAACCATTACCAGCAATAAAACAATCTCAACAATAAACAATTAAACCTCAACAATTAACCAAATACAATTATGTTCAGTTATAACTCACCAATGCTTAGAGAAGACGCTTTAAAAGGAAAAACCATTGTAATTACAGGTGGCGGAACCGGACTGGGGAAGGCAATGGGTGTTTATTTCCTGAAATTGGGTGCCAATCTGGTCATTACCAGTCGTAAGCAGGATGTTCTTCAAAAAACTGCCGACGAAATGGAAGAGAAAACAGGTGGTAAAATACTGGCAGTGGCCTGCGATGTGAGAGAGGTTACACAGGTGGAAAATGTTCTTGCTAAAACCCTTGAACGTTTTGGGTCGGTTGATGTGCTGTTGAATAATGCTGCAGGTAATTTTATTTCTCCAACTGAGCGGTTATCGGCCAATGCATTTTCGTCTATTATCGATATTGTATTAAAAGGAACCGTAAACTGTACGCTTACTTTCGGTAAACATTGGATTAAAGAAAAACAGCCTGCAACCGTTTTAAATATCGTTACCACTTACGCATTTACAGGTTCGGCCTATGTGGTTCCTTCTGCCTGTGCAAAAGGTGGCGTTTTGGCCTTAACCAGATCTTTAGCAGTAGAGTGGGGCAAATACGGCATCCGTACCAATGCCATTGCGCCAGGGCCATTTCCAACCAAAGGTGCCTGGGAGCGTTTATTGCCCGGCGATCTGGCCAAAAAATTCGACTTTAAAAACCGTGTGCCATTAAAAAGGGTGGGCGATCATCAGGAACTAGCCAATTTAGCGGCATTTCTCGTGAGCGATTTCTCCGGATACATCAACGGGGAAGTAATTACCATCGATGGTGGCGAATGGTTGCAGGGCGCAGGCCAGATGAACGGATTAGAAGCCATCCCTAACGAAATGTGGGATATGTTGGAGCAGATGACGAGAAGCGCTAAATGATGTAAAATGTTAGATGTAATATGGATGATGTAGGAAGTCCTGATTGCTAGATACATTATCCGTCTTACATTTTACATCATCCATCATTTTCCCTTTTCCATCATACATCTTACCTTTTTATTTATCTTTGCCCTATATGAATATCTTACTTTTAGGTTCAGGCGGCAGAGAAAGCGCATTCGCTTGGAAAATGAGCCAGTCTTCGCACTGCGATAAATTAATTATTGCTCCAGGAAACGGTGGCACAGGAGCTTATGGTACCAATATCAACATCAATGTGAACGATTTTGATGCCATTAAAAAAGTAGTACTTACCGAAAACATCGAACTGGTTGTTGTAGGTCCTGAAGAGCCTTTGGTAAATGGTATTCACGATTTTTTCCTTGCTGATAAGGCGATTGCCCATATTCCTGTTATCGGACCTAAAAAAGAAGGAGCTATTTTAGAAGGGAGTAAAGATTTTTCTAAACAGTTTATGGAGCGTCATGGCATTCCTACCGCGGCTTCAAAATCTTTTACCCCCGAAACTTTAGAAGATGGTTTGGCTTATCTTCAAAACCATGCATTGCCTGTTGTTTTAAAGGCCGATGGTTTAGCTGCTGGTAAAGGCGTATTAATCTGCACTGAGACCATCGAGGCACAGGAAGAATTAAAACTGATGCTTGGCGGTAAGTTTGGTGCAGCCGGAGCTACCGTAGTTATTGAGCAGTTTTTAAGCGGAATCGAACTTTCGGTGTTTATTTTAACCGACGGCGAAAACTATATTACACTTCCTTCGGCTAAAGATTATAAGCGTATCGGTCAAAACGATACCGGTTTAAATACTGGTGGTATGGGCTCGGTTTCGCCTGTTCCGTTTGCCACTCCGGAGTTTTTGGCGAAAGTAGAAGAACGCATCATTAAACCAACAGTAGAAGGTTTAAAGAAAGATAATATCGATTATACAGGTTTCATCTTTTTCGGACTGATCAAAGTTGGGGAAGAGCCTTTTGTGATCGAATACAATGCCCGTATGGGCGATCCTGAAACCGAAAGTGTAATCCCAAGGATAGAAAATGATCTGGTTGAACTCTTTTTGGCTACTGCAGATAAAAAGCTGAATGAAGTGAACTTGGTCATTTCTGATCAAACTGCTGCTACTGTTATGATTGTTGCGGGCGGTTATCCGGGTGATTACCTTAAAGGAAAAGCCATTACCGGAATCGAAAACCTACGCCATTCTAATGCTTTCCATGCAGGTACACTTCTGGAAAACGATGTGGTTAAAACCAATGGCGGCCGTGTAATTGCAATTACCAGTTTGCAGAAGGATTTATTTACAGCGTTACAATCAGCAACTGCTGATGCCGGAAGGATCTATTTCGATGGTAAATACTTCAGAGAAGATATTGGCTTTGATTTAGTTTAAACCAATTTGATATAAAAAGAAACCCCTCAGATTTATTAATCTGCGGGGTTTCTTTTTACCTTTACGTCACCCTGAATTTATTTCAGGGTCTATTTTGTACTAAGGATGCTGGAAATAATATGATGTTACTTCGATTTATTTCCCAATAATTCCTGTAGTTTATCCTGTAAAGCCTGCTCCCTTAATCCTTTGGCAATAATTTTTCCGGTTGGATCAATTAAATAGTTGGCAGGGATTGATTGTATGCCATACATTTTGGCTACTTCGTTACTCCATCCGTTTAAGTCAGAAACGTGTGTCCAGGTTAATTTATCTGCTTCTATCGCTTTTAACCATGCGGCTTTGGTTGTTCTGGTATTACCACCATCTAACGAAACGCCCAATACAGTAAAGCCTTTATCTTTAAATTTATTGTAAGCTACTACAACATTTGGGTTTTCCTGGCGGCATGGACCGCACCACGAAGCCCAAAAATCAACCAATACATATTTACCTTTAAAATCAGATAATTTTACCGGTTTGCCGGTAGTGTCTGCCTGTGTAAAATCCATGGCCATTGCACCAACTGCTGTTTTTCTTCCAGCTTCAAATATCTGGGCGATTCTTTTACCTGTAGCACTTGCTTTCAGCTCCGGCGATAATCCGGTAAAAGCCTTTTCTGCCGCCACTACCTGATCTGGATCTGTAGCCAGTTGGTTAAGCGCTGTTAAGCTGATATAAGATTTTGGATTGCTGCTGGCATAGCTCAATAAGATAGGTGTTAAATCTGCGCTGGCTTTCTCGTAACGGCTCATTGCATCTTCCCTTACCTTAGGGTCTTTTTGCTGCTCTGGTGTAAGTTTCGCATACTCTGTGTTAATCGCATTAATGCGGTCGTCAACAGGTTTGGTCAGGGCTTTTAATTTTTTACTGTCATCATTAATCACCGATCCGGTAATTGCTGCTGTTTTAATAGAATCTGTTCCGGTTATTTTGATTGCGGTTGGCTCTAGGAACAAAGAAATATAATCCAATACTTCGCCTTTGGCCGGGCGGTTAACATAAGGATTTTTGTTCAGGAACAGGTTTCCGGCAGCGGGATCAGTTAAAGTACCTTTAAAACTGAAAGCACCGTTTGCAATAGTTGCAGAATCGGTGATTGATTTATCATTAGCTCTGTAAACCAGATAAACCTTATCGCCGGTTTTTAATCCTTTGATATTACCATTTACCGTAAATGGCTTTTGTGCTAAGGCTGCAAGGGGCAATAATGCCATTGCAGATAATAATATTTTTTTCATGAATAAGTTAATTGGTTCTATTTAATGGTCTCAAATATAAGATATCAACAGCATTAAAAACGTAAATAGCTGTGTAAAATTATGATATATTATTTTATATTCAGGAGGCTTTATTATTGTTAAATTAGCTGTTGTTCAATAGATTTCCAGCTCAAAACTTTGTGTTTGCTACGTTTCTGGTTTTCTAATCCCCCATAGATTAATGTTTTCTCCACTTTTTTAGGATTTGCATTAGCTTCAAACTTATCCATGTTTTTAAAAAGATCGGGGGTAACGGTTTGGGTGGCTTTAATTTCAAATATCGAGTAACCATCACTGGTTGGTTCAAGTAAATCTATTTCGTTGGCATTGCTATCTTGCCAAAAGTAGTATTCATTATTTAAATAGTTGTGATAGTTTTGTTTTTGAAATTCAGCAATTACCATATTCTCAAAGATATTTCCCTTTAGCCTATTCTTTGTTAACGCCTCACTGGTGTTAATTTTAAGTAAATGGCACAAAAGACCTGTATCATAAAAATATAATTTTGGTGTTTTTACCAATCGCTTGTTAAAGTTTTCGTAATATGGCTGTAAAAGGTAAATAATATAACTGCTCTCTAAAACTGAAAGCCAGCTTTTTGCGGTTGGTTGCGAGATATTGCAGTCATTTGCGAGTGAACTTAGGTTGAGTAGTTGTCCGGCCTGGTTGGCACATAAGCCGATAAATGTTCTGAATGTCCGTAAATCTTTAATATTTAAAAGTTCAGTTACGTCCTTTTCTACGTAGGTCTGTATATAATTTGCAAAATATACGCTAGGTTGTATGTCACGGTCGTAAATAGCGGGATAAAAACCTTTAACACAGGCTGTGGCATATGAATCTTCTAGTAAATTATTGGTTTTAAGCTCCGTTAAATCAAAAGGCAAAAGTTTAAATAATGCTACCCTGCCCGCAAGACTCTGCGTAATTCCCCGCATTAAATGAAAATTTTGAGAACCCGATAAAATAAACTGGCCCATTATTTTAGATTCATCAACTATACTCTGCAGATAAGAAAAAAGTAATGGTACCCTTTGCACCTCGTCAAAAATCACTTTATCGTTGTATTCGTTTAAAAAACCATTAGGGTCTTCGGTTGCAAAAGCCCTAACGTCAGGATTTTCTAAGGAAATGTATCTATAATCTTTAAAAATGTTTTTTAATAGGGTGGTTTTTCCTGATTGCCTGGGACCGGTTAATGCGATAATTGGGAATTTGCTTTTTTGATCTTGAATGTGCTTGATTATATTTCTGTTAACTAATTGTTGCATAGTTAGTTGTTTTAGTCAAATATATGATAAAAAGATATGACAAACAACAATAAATTTGAAATTACATAGCTTCAATTTTGAAATTACATAGCTTCAACTTTGAAATTACATAGCTTCAGCTTTGAAAATACACGGATCCTATTTTGAAATTGCACAGTTTTTAATTCAGCTTTTGATAGGTACGCCACCATAAATCGGGCATTTCGCCATTAACTGCGGTTTGGTAATCATCGTACCTGCAGGGCACAAGATGGTAACGTTCATTTTGGGTTTGGCCTGATGGGTAGGGAACCTGCATCCACCAACGGTCTGATTTTTTGCTCTTCACAAACATCATTTCGCCCGAACCATCCTTCAAACTGGTGCGGTAAATCATGAACTGCGATTTTGGTGTTAGCGGGAAATCTTTTTTGCGGGCATAAAAACCTTCAACAAAATACCATACCATTTGGGCAAGCAGAAAAGCCGTTTGTCCGTTGTTATCATAAGCCGGGTTAAATTCATAAAACCCAATAGAAGTAAGTTTATCGTTCATACCTGCATAGCGTACAATGCGGCAGGCTTCCTCACCGTCAAAACCGTTTGGCGTAGCATTGGCATTTGCAGCAGCATCGGCAGAGCGGATGGCACCCATATCAAAACTGATCATGTTTGCATTACGGATAATCGGCTCTGTTAAGGTAATATCCTGTGCAAACTCACCCAGGCGGTGTACATCAAAATACAGCTTATCCATTACACTCAAACTTTCCTGGTTTACAAAATAGGTTTGATAACCAACGTTGCTAAAGTTGAAGAGGTAATTCGGTTGGTGCAGAAAAATTTTGTTCAGGTAACAATCAGATTGCGTGGCAATGCCCTCGTTATCGTCGTCTCCTATGTCAAATTGGTTGTCTATAACCACCAGATCCACTTTTTGCTCCAGGTCTTCATATCCCATGTACTGGCCATAGGTTAAATCCTGTCCGCCACCGATAATAATCGGAATAATATCTTTTTTGATCAGTTCGGCTACCACCATTTTAATAGCGATATAGGTATCGGCTATGGTAGCGCCATGTTTAATATTGCCTAAATCTACAATCCTGCTGGTAAAAGCACCTTCGTTCAGTTTATAAAATTTTTCCCTAAAATAATCAGGGGCCAGGGCAGTACCCTCATTATTAACCGCCCCCCTTCCATCAAGTACCCCAAAAATGGCCAGATCGTAAGTGGTTTCCTCAAAATCAGGGAAAGCCTCGGTGTAGATCTGCGCTTTTAACCCCAGCTGACTTGTAAAAAATCCGTGCTTGGGTGTAAAACTATCAGGGTTTATGGGTGAAAAGAAATCCGTTAATGACATATATTTAAAACTCTCGGCTCAAATATCTATTTTTGAATGCGTATTTCCACATATAGCCCGAAAAAAATAAAATGATACTGGTAACCGGAGGAACTGGATTTTTAGGATCTGAATTAATTAAGCAGTTAACTGATAAAGGTTTAGCTGTGCGGGCCTTGAGGCGGGAGAAATCTAAAATCCCTGTCCTGATCCAAAACAACCTACTTATCGAATGGTTTGTGGCAGATATTAATGAACCTTCTGCCTTAGAAGATGCCTTCGATGGGATTACCAAAGTTTACCATTGTGCTGCATTTGTGTCATTGAGCGCCAAAGATAAAAAACAGCTTTTCCACGTAAACATCGAGGGTACCTCGAACATTGTAAATCTTTGTGCCGAAAATAACTGCAGGCTGTTGCATGTAAGTTCTGTAGCAGCATTGGGCAATGCCAAAAAGGGAAATAAAATAAACGAAAAGGATTTCTGGGAATACGATGCAAAGGCCCATGCCTATGGATTATCGAAATATGAGGGCGAGATGGAAGTTTGGCGTGGCATTACCGAAGGGTTGGATGCCATTATTGTAAATCCATCGGTAATTATCGGTAAAAATGCGGGTTTTGAAGGAAGTGGAGCCATTTTTAAACTTGTAAAGGGCGGTTTCCCTTTTTATACCGATGGCGCATCGGGTTTTGTTGATGTGGAGGATGTAGCCAAAGCAATGATTTTATTGATGGATACCGAAGTTTCGGGAGAACGTTACATCATTTCTGCAGATGATTATCATTATAAAAACCTTTTCAGTGAAATTGCGCTGGGTTTTAATGTTAAAGCGCCAACAAAAGAAGCAAAGCCATGGATGCTCGGTATAGCCTGGCGGGCGCTGAAATTTGTCTCCCTTTTTACCGGGAAAGAGGCTTCTATTACCAAAGATACCGCAAAAAGCAGTGTAACGCTGAGTTATTACAACAACGATAAAATAAAATCGGAAACCGGGATTGTGTTTAAGCCGGTTGCCGAAAGCATAAAAGAAATTACCCAACATTTAAGATAATGCCCAAACAAAAAGCCTATTACATCATCGATTTCGATAGTACCTTTACCCAGGTAGAAGCACTCGATGAACTCGCAAGGATTTCGCTCAAGAACCACCCCGATAAAGAAGCGATTTTCCAGAAAATTGAAGATTATACCAATTTTGCCATGGAAGGAAAACTTTCCTTCTCCGAAAGTCTGGCACAACGCGTAAAACTGCTCGAAGCAAACGAAGATCATTTAAAACAGCTTATCAAGCATTTAAAAAAGAAAGTTTCAACCTCTTTCTCCCGTAATGCCGAGTTCTTTAAAAAACATGCCGATGATGTTTTGATCGTTTCAGGTGGGTTTAAAGAGTTTATCACCCCTGTGGTAAGCCAGTACCACATTAAAAAGGAAAATATTTACGCCAATACCTTTGTAACCACGGGTGATGGCAAAATTATCGATTACGACCATGCCAATCCGCTAAGCGAAGAAGGTGGAAAGGTAAAATTGCTTCAACATTTAAAGCTGGAAGGCGAGTTGTTTGGTATTGGTGATGGTTACTCTGACTTTCAGTTGCGTGAAAGCGGTATCATCAACAAATTTTTTGCTTTTACAGAAAATATTGCCCGCGAAAGCATTGTTTCCAAAGCCGACCATGTTACGCCAAGTTTCGACGAGTTTTTATATGTAAACGATCTGCCACGTGCAATTTCGTACCCGAAAAACAGGATCCTCTGTCTGGTAATCGGCGAAGTTGATCCGTTAACTATTTCTATCCTTAAAAACGATGGCTTATCCATCCGTCATAAAACCTCTTTCGAAGAGAAATATGTAAAAGATGTTGGAATTATCCTTTTGGCCGATGGCGAAAAAATAGACAAGGAACAGTTAAAAAATGCCGCCAAACTGAAAACAATAGGTTATTTGGGTAACGCTAAAAATAAAATAGACCTCGATCTTTGTACCAAACAGGGTATCGTAGTTTTCGACGATCCTAAAAATAACCCGCGTAACATCGATTTTATCCCAAAAAGGGTTGCCGATTTTATGAATACCGGAGCGACATATTTAAGCAGCAATTTCCCGAACCTGCAATTGCCAAAAATCGAGAAATCGCACCGTTTAATCCATATCCATAAAAACGTACCGGGTATTATGGCAAAAATCAATACTGTTTTTGCCAAACACGATATTAATATTGTGAGCCAGTTTTTAATGACGAATCCCGAAATCGGTTATGCCATTACCGATATCAATGCACAATACGATAAACAATTGTTCAAATCGCTTAAAAAGATCGAACAAACGATAAAATTTAGGGTGCTGTATTAATCCCCTAAGTCACCGTCATTTCGAGCGGAGTGCAACGTAGCCGAGAAATCTGTTTCGAGATAGATCTCTCCGCTCCACTGCGTTTCGGTCGAGATGACGTTTTTTTAATCAAAACTCTGCGTCGATCAGCAAAATCAGCGGGAGACATTTAAACTTTAGTTTCCCGCTGATTTAAGAAAATACCGCAGATGCACCGCGCAAAGCGCTTTACACTAATCGCCTAATGCTACCTTCTCCTCAACAGCAAATGCTTAGGCGCCCCAAAAGTCTGCGATTTATAAATCCCCGTATGGCCCGAAAATAAATATGCCGTAACACAGGCCAATGCAATATAAACGCCCGATGCTGTGCCAAACAGCTCTACACCCATAAAAATACAGGCTAATGGGGTGTTTGCTGCTCCTGCAAATACCGCTACAAAACCCATTCCGGCCAACAAACCAAACGGTAGGGGGATAAAGCAGCTCAGAAAACTGCCCAATGTAGCCCCAATAAAGAAAAGTGGGGTAACCTCACCGCCTTTAAAACCAGCGCTTAGCGTAAGTGCTGTTAAAAACAATTTAATAGCAAAAGTATAATAAGCTTCCTGTTGTGTAAAGGCTTCCGAAATAACCGGGATACCTAAACCAATATAGCGTGTATTACCGATTAGATAAATAATTCCAATCAAAATAATACCGCCGACAAAAGGTCTTAACGGTGGGTATTTAATTCTCGAAAAAAGTTTGGCCAGGCTATGGTTTAAGGCAGAAAAACTTCTGGCAGTAAGTCCGAATAATATGCCAGCACCTAATGATAACAGCAGGTTGACCGAGCCCATTTCGGGTACGGCGCCAATGGTATAATGTGTATGGCCAACGCCCCAGGCTTTGCAGGCATAATCGGCAATAACTGCCGTAATAAACGAAGGTAGGATCGCACTATAGGTTAAACTTCCTACAATAAAAACCTCCAGGCCAAATACTGCTCCGGCCAGGGGTGTACCAAAAACAGAAGCGAAACCAGCACTGATCCCACAGATCAATATCACTTTCCTGTCCCTTGGTTTAAGTTTAAAGAGTTTAGTAAACTGATCGGCAAAAGCACCGCCAATCTGTACCGCCGTACCTTCTCTGCCTGCCGATCCACCAAATAAATGGGTGATAATAGTCCCGGCAAAAATGAGCGGCGCCATAATGATCGGGATCACTTTTTTGGGCGATTGCAGTTCTTCTATTAAAAGGTTATTGCCCTTCACCACAGCGGTTCCCCAATAGTGATAAGCCAAACCGATAATTAACCCGGCAAGAGGCAAAAAAGCGATAATCCAAAGGTGTTGTTCGCGGTAATTGGTGGCCCAGTTTAAGGTACTTAAAAATAGGGCCGAGGCCGAGCCGATAATCCCGCCCAATAAAGCAGAGATGAAAAGCCACTTAATAGAGCTGATTAAAAGTAATCCGAAATCGAGCTTAATAAAGCGTTTGATAGACAGAAGAATCCCTTCTGTTAAGTTTTTAACAGGCATTTTAAATCAATTTTAAATAAAAATCGTAGGAGTCATCAGCCTGTTTTGGCGGTTTTGGCGGCACCCCATCGCCATCATTCCAAAAGTATAAAATTTAGTTATTTGTTGCAAAATCTTTATCACCTTTGTGCAACTAACTTTAAACCATGGATTTCACACCAGAAATAAAAGACAAACTACACCAATTACAGGAAAAGTATACGGCAATGGGGCAGGATATGGCATCGTACCTCGACGGCTTGTTATATGCCGATTTCCTTACCTACTGGGATTACATCCACCTGGATACTTTATTAAGTTTACAGAGCCCCAAAACACCTTTCCCCGATGAGGAAATTTTCATCATGTACCACCAGATTACGGAGCTTTATTTTAAACTGGCCCTGCACGAATGTAAACAGGTAGCTGAGCATGAAAATTTAACCGTCGAATTTTTTACCGCTCGAGTAAAAAGGATCAATGCTTATTTTAATGCTTTAACCACTTCGTTCGAGGTAATGGTTGATGGAATGGAGAAAGAACAGTTTTTAAAATTCCGCATGTCTTTATTACCTGCCAGTGGTTTCCAATCTGGTCAGTACAGGATGATCGAGATCTGTGCTACCGATTTTATCCGCCTGGTAGATAAATCTAAACGTGAAGAATTAAGTACGGCTACTATCGAAGATCAGTTCGAACATATTTATTGGAAATTTGGTGCAACTGAATTAGCTTCCGGTAAACAGACTTTAACTTTAAAACAGTTTATCAAAAAATATGCTGCCCAGTTTTTGCAACTGGCAAAAGACCGTTCCCTAACTAATTTTTCAGCTTTATACCATCATTTAAAAGCTAATGGGGCCGATGTTTCTGCCCTCGCAGATGAATTGCGCAAGCTCGATTTATATGTAAACGTAGAGTGGCCTTTATCACATTATAAATCGGCTGTACGTTATCTGGAGAAAGATCCGGTTGATGTTGCAGCAACCGGTGGCACCAACTGGCAGAAATACCTGCCCCCTCGTTTTCAGAAAAGAATTTTTTATCCTTCCTTATGGACTGATGAACAGATGGAAGAGTGGGGCAAGGGATGGGTGCTTAGTGTACTTAAAACACTCAAAAACAAAGATTAATATTGCAAAAAGCTATTAAAAAAGGCTGTTTTTTACTAATTTGCGCGAAATAATTAATGACAGAATGAGTGAATTATTGAATTAGCGATTGAGCGGATAAAAACATTCAATCATTGGAACATTCACTCATTCAAAATTTCAAATACAATGACCGAGACATTAGATATAAAAATCACTAAAGCAGGCGAAACACGTTTGACTGTTACTGATTTTTCGCAATTACCGTTCGGTAAGGTTTTTACCGATCACATGTTTACTGCCGACTACGAAAATGGCGAATGGAAAAATTTACAGATTCTTCCTTATGGCCCTATTCCGATGAGTCCTGCAATTTCTGCACTTCACTATGGACAGGCAATTTTCGAAGGTTTAAAGGCTTACCGCCATCCTGATGGAAGGATCAGCGTATTCCGCGCTGACAAAAACTTCGAACGTTTTAACAAATCGGCAGCAAGAATGTCGATGCCGACCATTCCTGAAGAAATTTTTATGCAGGGTTTGGCTGCGTTGATTAATGTAGACGAGAAATGGGTACCTAACCAGGAAGATTATGCTTTGTATATCCGTCCGGTAATGTTTGCAATGGATCCTTATTTAGGGGTTAAAGCATCTGATACTTATAAATTTGCTTTATTAACCACACCAACCGGACCATATTACAGCAGTGCTTTAAAGGTGAAGATCGAAACTGAATTTACACGTGCCGATGAAGGTGGTGTAGGTTTTGCCAAAACTGCCGGAAACTATGCCCGTTCGTTATATCCTTTTGAGCAGGCTAAAAAAGAAGGTTACGATCAACTGATCTGGACAGATTCGGTAACACACGAATTTATCGAAGAAGCCGGAACAGCTAACCTGCTTTTTGTGATCGATGGTAAATTGGTTACGCCATCAGTACGCAGTACGGTTTTAGACGGTGTTACCCGCGATACCATTATCAAACTGGCCAAAGAAGCCGGTGTAGAAGTTGAAGAACGCAGGGTTTCGGTTAAAGAAGTGATAGAAGGTATTGAAAACGGTAGCTTAACTGAGGCTTTTGCTGCGGGTACTGCTGCAACGGTAACACATGTTGGCGAACTGGGCTACAATGGTCAGATCTATAAATTAACTGATCCATCAACAAGACACATTTCGAATGGCATTGCTAAGAAACTGAACGATATCCGTTACGGTTTAGCACCTGACGAGTTTGGCTGGAACTGGGTTTTGTAATAAGAAACCGATATAGATAACAATTCGAAAAAGCGTCGTCATCTCGACTGGAACGCAGTGGAATGGAGAGATCTATCTTGATAGATTTCTCGGCTTCGTTGCACTCCGCTCGAAATGACGACGTTCTTTTATTGGAAAATCTCTGACTTCAGCCTTCCGACTACCTTACTTATCCAAAATAACCACACCTTTAGCTTCAAAGGCCAGTTCTTTTTTAGGATCGGTAATTTTTGCTACTTCTTCCGGAGTTTTTTTAGCGTCTTCTGCATAATGGCGTAAAGTTTCAACAGAGATGGTCTGTTTTTTAGCTATTCCATCTAAAACTACTTTTTTACCAACAATATCTTTTGGCATAAAGAAGGCATAATCTTTAAAAGTTACACGCATCGGATCTCCGTTCGGCATTTCCAATGTCATCCAGCATCCTTTTTTCTTGCACACATCCACTACTTTACCTTCGATTTTCATATCAACGGTTTTATTATCGCCCATTGCAGCTTCCATTTTAGCCGCAGGCTTAACGTCGCCAGGTTTAACTTCTTCTCCGAATTTTTGGCCAGTATAGGCCGTTTGTGCAACAGCAAATGCAGCAAACAAACAAAAGCTTAAACTTAAAATAATCTTTTTCATCATTAATTGGTTATAATTCTTCCGGTTATTATCTTTTTCAAAGTTATTTAAAATTTTTCTAAATAATGATTCAAAAAAAATCCCCGCTAACAGCTGTTAGCGGGGAAAATCATCCCTATTTTCGTGTAGATCACATCCTATGATGTACAATCTATATGTTTATAGGCAAACTTGAGTCCAAAAGAGTTATTTAGGTTTGGTTTTGTGGTAACTAATTTGTTTTCAGATTGTTGTGTATTTTTCTGAATAGGCCAATATCTAGTCAATAGTTGAAGTGTGGAATTTTATCATCTATTTGGGGAAAGTTGTGGATTCGCTTCCACAAAGGCTATTAACCAAATACGAGACTAAATACTTCTTCTATTTTACTTACAGCTTTAATTTCGAGGTTATATTTTTCTATTGCGATGCCTTTTAGGTTGTATTTCGAAATATAGATGCTTTCAAAACCCAGCTTATCTGCTTCGGCTATCCGCTGCTCAATTCTGTTTACGGCCCTGATTTCGCCCGATAAACCAACTTCGGCAGCGAAACAGTTTTTCGAGGAAACAGCAATATCCTGGTGCGAAGAAATAATCGCAATGAGTACGGCTAAATCTATTGCGGGATCTTCTACCCTTATTCCACCTGCAATGTTTAAGAAAACATCCTGTGTGCTTAACCTGAAACCACAGCGTTTTTCTAAAACGGCTAGTAGCATATTCATTCTTTTGGTATCAAAGCCCGTAGCCGATCGCTGTGGGGTACCATAAGCGGCTGAACTAACGAGGGCCTGGGTTTCGATCAACATTGGCCTGGCGCCCTCTAAAGTTGCAGCAATGGCAATCCCGCTTAATTCTTCATCCCGTTGCGAAAGCAGAATCTCCGATGGATTGGAAACCTCGCGTAAGCCACTGCCCTGCATTTCATAAATGCCTAATTCGGCCGCCGCACCGAAACGGTTTTTGATCGATCGTAAAATGCGGTAAACGTGATGTCTGTCGCCTTCAAACTGCAAAACGGTGTCAACCATGTGCTCGAGTATTTTCGGGCCTGCAATGGCTCCATCTTTGGTGATATGGCCAATAAGAAAAACAGGTACACCGGTTTCTTTAGCAAAACGCAATAATTCTGCTGTACATTCGCGCACCTGCGATACACTACCAGGTGTTGAATCGATATGCGCCGAATGCAGGGTCTGGATGGAATCGATCACCAAAATTTCCGGTTCTAAAATTTCGATCTGTTTAAATATATTCTGTGTAGAGGTTTCAGTAAGAATATAACAATCAGACGATGGGCTTTCATTTATCCGCTCGGCCCGCATTTTAATTTGCTGTTCGCTTTCTTCGCCCGAAACGTAGAGTAATTTTTTTCCTTTTAGATTTAAGGCGAGCTGGAGCATCAGGGTCGATTTGCCTATGCCGGGTTCACCACCGATTAATATCAAAGATCCCTCTACCAAACCTCCGCCCAAAACACGGTCAAGTTCTTTATCTCCCGTTAAAATCCTCCTTTCAGTTGAAGACTGGATTTCATCAACTTTACTTGGTTTGCTTAATTTACGGCCAGTAGCATCGCTTTTCCATGTTGGAACCGATGCCGGGCTTTTCTCAACAATTTCTTCTACAAAGGTATTCCATTGATTACACGACGGGCATTTGCCCAGCCATTTTGCCGATTCGTAGCCACAGCTCTGACAGAAATATGCAGTTTTTGATTTTGCCAATTGATTAAGATTTAAGATTACGAATTTAACCTTTATTGGGGATAAACCTCGCAGGTTTAATTCGGTGTTGATGTTATTTTTAATGGCCTCATTGAGGGCTGCGCCGTTTAAAAACCTGCGAGGTTTAATTTCAGTTGGTCGAGATTTGCAATCTCGACCTTAATAACTGTGGATTTACAATCCATCAAAGGATTAAAAATTCTTAGTCTGGAAGTCGGGATTGCAAATCCCGACTAACTGGAAGAAAAAAAGCCCCGATATAAATCGGGGCTTTCTAATATCAATGTATTCCGGGTTACAGTTTAATTTCTTCGTCTTTTGCAGAGATAAAGTGGAACTCGGTAAGGTAATATGATGATTGTGCCTTTACTTTAATCCACTGTCCGTATTTAAAGAACCAGCGGCGCTGAAGGTTGAAAATGCCTTTTGTAATATAAGCTTCTATGTAAGGGTGTACACAAAGGGTAACACCTTTTTCATTCTGCTCTCTTAAAATATAATTAAGGTTGTTTTCAATATCATCCATTAAAACGATACTCGCTTTAATTTCTCCGGTCCCATCGCAGGCCGGACATTTTTCTACCGTAACAATGTTCATTTCCGGACGTACACGCTGCCGGGTAATCTGTACCAAACCAAATTTGCTCGGAGGCAGAATGGTGTGTTTGGCCCTATCCAATAACATCAGCTCACGCAAATAATCGAATAGCATTTTACGGTTTGTTGGTTTGTGCATATCGATAAAATCGATTACCACAATACCGCCCATATCGCGTAAGCGCAGTTGACGGGCAATTTCTTTAGCCGCCTCTTTGTTTACCTGTAAAGCATTCTCTTCCTGATTTTCTTTACTGGCAGTACGGTTTCCACTGTTTACGTCTATTACGTGCAGTGCTTCGGTGTGTTCTACAACTAAGTAGGCTCCACCAGGTAGGTTTACTGTTTTTCCGAAAGCATTTTTAATCTGCTTTTCTATTCCAAAGTGATCGAAGATGGGTTCTTTCTGTTTGTACAGTTTAACGATCTTTTCCATTTCTGGTGAAATATCGTGCACATAAGAACGGATATCATCGTACAGCTCTGGTGTACTTACGTAAACGTTTGTAAAATCAGGGTTCAGAATATCACGTATTAACGTTGATGATCTGTCCATTTCGCCCCAAACTCTTTTTGAAGGTTCGGTAGAAGGTATTTTTTTAATGAAGTTTTCCCATTTAGCGATCAGATCCAAAAGATCTTTCTGCATTTCGGCAACCCCTCTGCCTTCAGAAACGGTTCTGATAATTACCCCAAAATTTTGGGGCTTAATACTCTCGATAATCTTTTTTAAACGATTACGTTCTGTATTACTTTTAATCTTTTTTGATACAGATATGGTATTGGAGAATGGCACCAGTACCACATACCTGCCGGCAATCGAAATGTCGGAACTTAAACGCGGTCCTTTGGTAGAAATTGGCTCTTTGGCAATTTGTACGGGTAGGAGCATGTTTTTACTGAGCACATCAGAAATTTTGCCTGCCTTGTTTATATCGGCTTCGAGCTTTAAATTATCTAATAATGTGCCTGTAACCGAGCCATTACGCTTGATCTTAGTTAGCTTAATTAAAGATTGCACCTGAGGGCCCAAATCAAAATAATGCAGAAAAGCATCTTTTTCATAACCAACATCCACGAAAGCAGCATTCAGGCCCGGCATAATTTTTTTAATGCGGCCCAAATAAATATCGCCTACAGCGTAGTTATTATTGATTTGTTCTTTGTGAAGCTCAACAAGTTGTTTGTCTTCAATCAACGCTATGGTAACTCCGGCAGGAGTCGAATTGATAATTAATTCTTTTACCAACAGCTACAGATTTAAGGCTTTCGCCTATTAACAAATGGATAGTAAATAAAAAACATTGATCCAGCCTGAATGCTATACAATAAAAAAAATCGTATAAATTGTTTAAACCTCATAGTGTTCACTATGAGGTTTAATAGGCTTAATCAAAATAAGAAACTATTTTTTCTTATGTCTGTTTTTTCTTAAACGTTTTTTACGTTTGTGGGTAGCCATTTTATGTCTTTTTCTTTTTTTACCGCTTGGCATAGTTTTAAGTTTTAAATGTTTTTATTAATCTGTTAATTAATTTTTATTCTTTAGTTCAGCCACCTTCTTATCGATGAAAGATGATAAGGTTGGGTTAGCCGCTAATTTTTTGCTTGCTAAATAAGCATCAACTGCTTCTTTGTTTCTGCCTAAATTCTCCAGGGCTGTACCCAGGTAAAAATAAGCTTCAGGGGTTGGCTTTTCCGCAATAACCGTTTTAAAGCGGGGAATTGCTTTGTCGAACTGACCTGATTTGATAGAGAATAATCCTAAATTCATATTCGCCTTTAAGTTTTTAGGTTCTTTAGCCACCACTTCGAGCAACATTGCAATACCTTGCATTGGTGCGCCCAAACCGTTTACTATTGTAACACCTAAGCCCGTTTTAGCTTCAATGTTTGTAGAGTCTTTCTCTAATGCGTTTTTGTAAGATATATTGGCTTTCTGCAATAAAGCAGGTTGTGCCAGGCTATCTTGTGTACTTTCAAAAGCTTTTATAAACTGGTTACCAGCTGCTAACCACGATTTTGCCGATGGTTCGCCCTGTGCAACAATTTCTAAATATAATGCAGAAGGAGTGATTTGCTCTACATCGTCCCATTTCTGGGCTAATTGTTTTGCAATTTCGATCTTTTCTGAACCGTTTGCACCTTTGTAAGTGTTTTCTAAAGCTGTAATATCTGTAGCCAGGTTTTTATTGATTACATTTTTTGCAGCAGTAGATGAAGTTTCGATGTTTAGTGCCGCCGTAGTAGAAGCAGATGCCGCACCGGCCATTGGACCGCTTGCAGGCATTTTACCGTTTTCTTCAGTTGGTTTTACTAAACCCTTAATGTCCCTCGTAAATAAAAATGCAACAAGCAATACAATCGCTCCAATAAGTATGGTTTGTTTTGATCTGATGCTGCTATTCATATGTTTAAGACTTAGGCTTCTACGTTAATTTTTTTTGAGTTGCTTTTTACTTTGTCAACAAATACTTTTGCTGGTTTAAAGCTTGGAACAAAATGTTCCGGGATAATTATTGCAGTGTTTTTCGAGATATTTCTCGCAGTTTTTTGCGCTCTCTTTTTAACAACAAAGCTTCCGAAGCCCCTTACGTATACATTTTCACCGCCAATCATGCTGGTTTTGATAACCTTGAAAAATGCCTCAACTGTTTCCTGTACATCAACCTTCTCAATTCCGGTTTTTGTTGATATTTCTGAAATAATATCTGCCTTAGTCATATTTTATTAATTATTATATTATGTGTTTTAATATTACTACTGTTTTGGGGTTGCAAAAGTATTGCTTTTTAATGAGATAGGGAAATAAAAGATGATTTTTTTATCTCCAGACTTATCAGCCAATTGCAAGTTTTTTTTAAATCGAATAAATACACCGTAATTTGCAGCAATGACATTTCAAAATGAACTCATCAATTGGTACCTGCAGAACAAGCGCGATCTGCCCTGGAGGCACACAAATGATGCTTATACCATCTGGTTATCAGAGGTTATTTTACAACAGACAAGGGTAGAGCAGGGCTTGCCTTACTTCAATAAATTTTTGGAAAATTTTCCAACTGTTGTCGATTTTGCCAGTGCTACCGAAGCGAAGGTTTTGAAGCTCTGGCAAGGCCTGGGCTACTACTCGAGGGGTAGAAACATGCATGCCACAGCGCAGATTGTGGTTAAAGATTACCATGGAATCTTCCCAAATCTGCATGATGAGCTGATAAAATTAAAGGGAATCGGTGAATATACGGCCGCTGCAATTTCCTCTTTTTCGTCAGGGGAGGCGCGTGCCGTGGTTGATGGAAATGTATTTAGGGTACTTGCCAGGTACTATGGAATTGGCACGGCTATCAACTCTCCGGCGGGTAAGAAAGCGTTTTATGTTTTGGCTAATGATTTACTCTATCGGGAGGATCCGGCACTGTACAACCAGGCTATTATGGAGTTTGGGGCCATGCAATGTAAGCCGAAATCGCCAAACTGTGGCATTTGTCCGCTTAATCAAACCTGTTATGCCTTTAGCCACAAAATGGTAAATGAGCTCCCTGTAAAGCTTAAAAAAGCCGCGCAGAAACGCCGTTACATCAATTATTTCGTTTGTTTTGAAGATGGACAGGTACTGGTAAGGGAAAGGCAGGCTGGCGATGTTTGGCAGCATCTGTACGATTTTCCAAGCCTCGAAACGCTGACAGATGAAGGTGAAAACACGGAATCTTTTGTGGATCAGGTGAAAATTACTTTCGGAAATGATGCCAGTTTTCAATTAATAAGCACTAAAAAACACATTTTAACACACCAAATTATCCATGTCCGTTTTTTTGCATTAAAAAATTATATATTTAACTTTAGTAAACAAAAGGAACTTAATTGGGTTTCTTTAGATAAGTTAGATGAGTTACCGCAGCCAAAAGTAATCCACGATTTTGTACAGGAATACTTTATAAAAGACAGAATGGAGTAACTAACCATCTAATGCGGTGCATATTTACGTAACGAAACAACTAACCAAAAATATTTATGTCTGGGATTAACAAAGTTATTTTAGTAGGCCATTTAGGCAAAGACCCTGAAGTGCGGCATTTAGATGGTGGCGTAACAGTAGCCAGTTTTCCATTGGCTACGTCTGAAACGTACAACAAAGATGGCAAGAGAGTAGAACAAACAGAGTGGCACAATATTGTACTGTGGCGCGGTTTGGCCGAGGTAGCTTCTAAATACCTGCAGAAAGGCAAGCTGGTTTATATTGAAGGTAAACTAAGAACAAGATCTTTTGAAGACAAAGAAAAGGTTAAAAAATATGTAACAGAGATTGTTGCCGAAAATTTTACGATGCTGGGCAGGAAGAGCGATTTTGAACAGAGCCCTACCGCGCCGGCACATCAAAGCACCGAATCGAAAATTGAAGATGAATTTACCATTGGCCCGTCTGACGAAAACGGCGACCTGCCATTCTAAATCAATCTTTACAATATAATATAAATGGAGCTGCCTGATGAGAGGCGGCTCTTTTTATTTAAACTCCTCGCGCTACCGTCATTTGGAGGAGTAATTTATTGTATAAACTCAAAATATGATCGACAGAGACCTTAACGTAATAACTCCTAAAAGCTACCGTCATTTCGAGCGGAGTGCAGCGAAGTCGAGAACCACGTAAGTGCTCAGCGAAGCTAAAT